>NZ_JBFVFE010000004.1:0-131420 GCF_052728615.1 Mariniflexile sp.
TATTATATTTCGCAAATCCATAAATAATATATTTATCATAAAGATAATAAATTTCTACAACATTCTAAAACATAACCTTGATAAATTAAATCCCGAAATTTTTAAAGCTAAAGTTTGAATTGTTTGTGTCAAAAAAATTTACGATTTGTGAATATTTTTGTAAAAAATATCGTAAATTCATAAAAAACACAACAACATGAAAAAAATAATTACTCTGTGTGTGTTGGTTTTCATCGGAACCAATCTACAAGCACAAATGAAAGATGTAACAGTAACATTACAACCAACTGCTAGCTATACTTGGTTCGACAACAACACAGCCATTGAAGACGGTGTGATGTTTGGAGGAAGACTAGGTTTTGGATTTGGCGAAGCTATTGAACTGAGAGGGATTTACGAAAAATCCAACGACTTAAAGAATACAGTAAGCGGCTTTGATTTTTTTTCAGACAACTTTGTAAACAACTTTAATTCTAGAAGTGTGGATGTTGAACGCATTGGCGGCGAATTTAAAGCCAATATCCCTACACGGGGCACTTTCGTTCCCTTCTTAACCTTAGGGGCAGGAGTGCAAACGTTAACTGTTGATATTGCTGCAACAGATGCCCCGAAAAACGAACAAGAATCAAAACAAATTTATGCAAACTTGGGTCTAGGCACACAAATTAGACTTGGCGATAGGTTGTTTCTTAATTTAGAAGCAAAAAACACTGTTTTTAACATGAACCCTGGCTCTGTGCTGTATCAGGAAGGACAAGATCAAAGCGATATTGAAGATTGGCTTGGTGACAATAATAAAACCAGAACGTATAACTGGTCTGTATTGGCAGGTTTACAGTTTTACTTGGGCGGTCGTACCCCTGGAGAATTCAGTGCGTTGGATAGAGCTTATTACAACAAATTTTCGGGCGGTTTAGGTGGCTTTAAGTTAATTATAGAACCTGTTGGTGCGTACATTAACTTTGATGATGACACCAATTTGGCAGATGCTTATTTTATTGGTGGCAAAGTTGGCTTTGATTTGAATCAATATGTAGGATTGAGAGGTTACTACTACCAAGCGACCAGAAATGAAAAAATATCTACCGACTGGCAAGATATGGCCATGTATGGGGGTGATTTTATTGCCAATTTAAACGTGGCGCGTGGTGTGGTGCCTTATATTACCCTGGGTGGAGGTTACTTAAATGTGTATGATAATTATGTTGGCAAAGATGGGCTAAACGGTGCCTCTTCAGGTTACTTTGCAAAAGGTGGCTTAGGTTTAAACATACCAATCAGTAGAAATTTGGAAATTTTTGGTGACGCCAATATGATGTTTACTTCCCAAAGGGCCGATGAGGATTTGCAAAACACGATTGACCCAGACGAGCTTAAACAACACACTTTGTACAGTGTAGGAGTTCGTTTAAAATTAGGCAATAGAACTAATGACACCGATGAAATTTTACAGAGAAGAATAGACCAAAGAGTAGATGATAGAACACAAGTTTATCAAGATAGAATTGATAGTTTAGAGTCTGAACTGGCTGATGCTTACAAAAATAACGATGCAAAAAAAGCAGTTGCCATTATTGAAGAGAAAAAAGATTTGGAACGCGAAAAAGACAATGCTGCTCAAGAAGCTAAATACAATGTAAGTCCAGAAGCTAAAAATGCTGCTCAAGAAACTAAATCCAGCATTAAGAAAACAGTGAAAGAATCTAGGGTTGAAATGACACCTAAAGAACTTGAAGATTTAATTGAAAAAGTGATTCAAGGTGTTGATGAAGAAACGTATAGACCTCAAACCACTGAAGAACGAATGGATCGTTTAGAACGATTGCTGTTAGAAATAAATACAGGAACTTACAGAGAAAATCTTTCGCCTGTTCGTCAAGAAGATGCTTCCCAACAAATTTTAAATAAATTAAATGAGTTGGATAGAAAAATTGACACAAACACAAATAAAATCAACAGCTTAGGTAATAATACTGGGAATAATCAAGATAAAACGTTGATTATTGGTTCAGGACAACAATCTACCACACCTGCACCCCAGATGATAGGTCAGCCATCGAATACTAAAGTAATAACCGATACTGATGGCAACACAACTGTGAAATCTGGAACTTCAAATGAAGGTGTGGCAACTGGGTGGGTAATAAATGAAGGCATGTCCATATTTACAGGAGCCGCCTTAGCGGATGATGTGGCTATGATTATTGGCATAAGAGGCAACTATGCATTTACCAATTCCCCTTTTAAGTTTATGCCCGATCTGTACTTAGCTCCAGGAAAAAATACCGGGTTTGGAGTAAATGCCAATGTTGTGATTCCTTTTGATGTAGATGCAGGCATTATTTTACAACCTTATGTGGGTCTAGGCCTTGGTTATAACGATGTTGCAGGAGAAAGCACTTTTAGTCCCAACTTTGTTCTTGGAACTTCTTTTAATGTCATGGGAGGCAAATTATTTGCAGATTATACCGCCCATAACTTTGTAGATATACATATAATTTCTGTGGGTTATAAATTTCAATTTTAAAAAGATGTTACATTTAAACACCATAAATAAATTATTATTAGTACTTACCCTATGCACATTAGTGCCTGTAGGTCTGTTCGCCCAAAGCGAAAACACTACTGAACAGGCTACTGAAAAAAGTACTATTGTAATGACAGAATCTGAACTGAACTCTTTTTTAAGTACTATAGCAGAGGCTAGACGTTACCAGCTAAAAGAAAGAGAAAATAGAAGGCGTAAACAAGATTTAGCTGATTTAAGGTTAAAATACAACCAGCGCTCAGAACAGGAAACGCGATACGATAATATTTCAAATGAGCAAATTTTAAGAGAATTACGTTATTTAAACCAAAGAATTGACAATTTAAGTTTAAATAATAAGTTACCATCTATGGGCAGGGATAATTCAACCATCATTATGCCCAGTAACCCTAACCTTGCTCCCTTGTATCCTCAAAACGACGGAAACCCAACAATGATTATTCCTTCAAACAACGATAAAATAAAAAAGTTACAAAATCAAATTGATTCGCTAAAGAATATTGAAACCAATAAACCCATTAAAAACAGCATTTCTTTAACTGATAGTTTGAATAATGTGAATATAAAGCTTAAAGGTTTAAGGCAGCATTTGGATAGTTTGGAATCAAAAATGATGCATGCTGATAAGGCAGCGGCTAAAAAGAAAGAGTCACCAGAAAAAAAATCTTATTTTAAACAACAAGTTTATTTTGGCAACAATTCAGCAACATTAAATGCCAACTATTTTAGCCGTATTCAAGATCTGACCCAGATTTTGGTTAAATATCCTGAGGCAAAAATAATGCTGGAAGGATGGGCAAGTCCTAAAGGAAATGCCAGTTACAACAAACAACTTTCCATGCGTAGAGCGGAAGCAGTAGAACAAGCATTTATTAACAATGGCATAGATCCAAATCGTATTATCACTTCTTTTAGGGGTGAAGACAAAACATCTTCAGACCAGCATGCCCGTCGTGTAGATATGGCTATAATTGTGAGGTAAAAATTTTTAATGATTTTTAGAGGCTGTCCCACAACTCGTGGAATAGCCTCTTTTTTTTGGGTTCTTGTAGGAAAAAATGTGTGTTATAAAAGATAGTTTTTTGTTTACCAACGTTTTTATTACTTCAAGTGTGCAAAATTAAACTTGTCAACCCATAAAAACACAATTACACAAAAACTTTCATGATTTTGTAAACTTAAAAGTTTAACCTAAATCAACAATTGTTACAGATAAATTGCAAAACCACTAACTTAACTTTAAGTTTTTTAGCAATCTCACAATTAAAAAAGGATATTACAAAAAAAAGCGTTTAGTCTATTTATTCTGTATATATTTGTCGATATAAATAAGAACAATGCTGAATAACAACAATAATAATTTCAATAATCCTAATTGTTAGGACGGGGAGGTTATTGTTTAAAAAATATATAAAGCCTTCCAAATACGGAAGGCTTTTTTTTGAATAAAAAATTTCTTAAAACCTAGAACGAAAATAGAAATTTTACATTCTGCCCCACCCAAAATTGCTGAACGGCAATTTCGACCTCCCCAAAAGCGAGGTTTAAGCGGAAATCCCGAGGCTTTGCCTTCGGGAAATTATTAAATTAAAAATTAAGGCATGAGCAAAATGATGACAGTGGACGTATTGTCGAGTATTAAAGGAGCACAACCCAGTGCCGCGGTGAACAAGTTGTTTGATGTGATAAAAAACGCACAATCCACAAATAATGCTTTTAATAACAATCATAATAATAGCGTGTCTTTAGATGATTTGAGAGCCGATGTGGTGATTGAAAGTTCTGCCATCGAAAAACAAATCATCATCGAAAATTTCCCGAAATCAAAAAATGGTTATTTGGTGGTTTCTAAAGTTATAGAAGAATAATTATGGAGTCTCAAATACGAAAAATCCATCAACAATTGGTAAACAAGGATATTTCTTGTACCTCCTTAATTAAGGATAAATTAAGTTTACTTAAACCGAATTCCAACAACACCGTAAATGCTTTACTGGATACGTTGGCTTTAGAATTGGCTGCCAAAGTGGATGCCAAAATTGAAAAAGGCGAAACCATTGGTTTATTGGAAGGCATTCCGTTCGGCATAAAAGATGTGTACATGGTTCAAGGTACCTATACCACAGCGAGTTCCGATTTACTTAAAAATTACAAAGCGGCTTATACAGCAACGGCCATTCAAAAATTGTTGGATGCTGGCGCCATACCAATCGTAAAGGAAAACTGCGATAGTTTTGGCCATGGTTCCTCTAGTGAAAATACCATTTTTGGAGCGGTTAAAAACGCTATACATCCTGGGTTGGTTGCAGGTGGTTCCAGTGGTGGTTCGGCAGTCAATGTTGCTAAAGATTATACGGTTTTTTCCATTGGTGGCGATACGGGTGGATCGGTGCGTCAACCTGCTGGTTATAACCATGTTTACGGATTAAAACCAACTTACGGACGTATTTCGCGTTTCGGATTGATGGCGTATGCGTCATCAACAGATTGCGTGGGCCCGATTGCAAAATCCATTGAAGATATTCGCATGGTATTGAACGTGATGAGTGGAAAAGACGTTAAAGATCAAACGACTTACGCTTCCGCGGAAATAAGCGAAGCCAGTATTCTAAATTCAAATGCCATTAAAACCATTGGATATTTCAAAAATTTCATTGAAAGTGAAGCGATTGATCCTAAAATTAAATCTGATTTTTTAAATTCTATTGAAAAAATAAAAGCCAAAGGCATTCAAGTAAAGGAACTGGATTTCTTTAAATCGGATATTTTGGTTTCTACGTATTATACCTTGGCGATGGCTGAAACGGCTTCTAATTTATCACGGTTGGATGGCAGTAATTACGGCAATCGTATTGAAGATAAAAACCTTAAAGAATCGTATGCTGTTACACGTTCTGAAAATTTTTCAGAAGAAACAAAACGACGTATTGTTGGTGGAAACCAAGTATTATCCCAAGGGTTTTCAGATGATATTTATTTAAAAGGATTGGCTTTAAGAGATGCTATTTCATCCAATTTTGAAAACGATTTTAAAGAGGTTGATATCATTCTTTCTCCCGTAACTCCGGGAACACCGCCGAAAATTGGCGACAGTTTAAAAGACCCGCATGCTATGTATTTAAGCGATGCCTATACGGTTGGTTTTAGTTTAGGCCAATTGCCTACGTTGGCCGTTCCTCAAGGCACAGAAACAGGCCTGCAAATAACGGCAGCAAAAAATAATGACGAACTCGTTTTGAAGTTTGCCAACTTCTTAAAAGACACGATATCATGAACCTGGAACAATTAGACGCCGCTTTAAAAGCCCATGATTTAGAATTGGTTATCGGACTGGAAACCCACGTGCGGTTAAACACAAAAACCAAGCTGTTCTGTTCTTGCCCAAACCAAGAAATAGACGCACCAAACCAAAACATCTGTTCTGTTTGTACTGGACAAATGGGCGTTTTACCTGCCATTAATAAAGAAGCGATTACAAAGGCGATTTACTTCGGAAAAGCGGTAAAATCGTCTTTTGAAAACGAAGTGATTTCTTGGGACCGGAAGCATTACGAATACCCAGATAACCCAAAAAACATTCAAATTACGCAGTTTCACAACCCGGTAATTCCAGACGGACAAGTGTCTTGTTTCCGTAATGACGGAAGCCAGTTTACCGTTAATTTAACACAAGTTCACATTGAAGAAGATGCGGCCAAATTGATGCATGAAAAAACGATTTCGTTGGTCGATTTTAACAAAGCCGGTGTGCCGTTAATTGAAATTGTGACCGAACCTTGTATTCGCCATATTGAAGATGCTTCAACTTATGCGCAGTACATCCAACGTATTGTCCAGAATTTAAAAATTTCCGAAGCAAACCTTGAAAAAGGCGAGTTTAAATCGGATGTATCGGTATCACTTCGCAAAAAACACAGTTACGAACTAAATCCGCGTACCGAAATTAAAAACTTGAACTCCTTCAAGTTTATGGTCGAGGCTTTAAAGGAAGAAGTTGAAAAACAATTCAACTATTTTGTGGAGCATAAAGAGTTTAGACCCGACCAAACCACTGTTCTTTGGGATGCCGATTTAAAGCAGACCAAAACCATGCGCAAAAAGGAATTTGAGGCCGATTACCGTTTTATTTCGGAACCTGATTTACCGTTTGTAAACATAAAAGCTGCTGTTGAATCCATTCAAGTGGATACCAGAACGCTTCCTTTTGCCGTAGAATCTATTTTGATAAACGGCGGCGTGTTGCCACAGGATGCAAAGTTTTTTACTGCCGATTCGTTACGTTCCAGCACATTTGTTACTATAAACAACGAACTGAAAGATCCTTCTTTTGTTGCGAAAACATTAGTGAACAATATCGGTGCCGACGAATATGCCGACATCCATAGCATCGAGCATCTTATTGAAATTTTTCAACTTTTTAAAGATGAAAAAATTACCTCGGTATTGGTTCAAAATGCCATTACGGCGTATTTAAAAGATAGAAATTTTGACTACAACGCTTATTTTGAGGAAAACACCATTTCCGAAGAAAAAATTCAGGATGCTATTGCCAAAGTCGTTTCAGAAAATGAAGCCATTGCCAATGATATTAAATCAGGAAACCAAGGAAAAGCTGGAATTCTGGTTGGAAAAGTGATTGAGATTATAGGTAAAGGGGCTTCGGGGAAAGTGATTCGTGAGGGGATTCTAATACAAGTCCAGAGTTCAGGGTTTAAAGTTCCAAGTTCCTTCCAAACGGCTAAACAACAAACAACCAACAACAAACAACCAACAACTAAACAGCAAGAAGAAGTCCTTCCACAAATTCCTATCGTAATCAAAGAGGAATACCGAACGCACGTAATCACCGTTATTTCTGAAGCTAATATTTCTGAAAAAGTAACGTTTGCAGGTTGGGTTTCCAGTGTGCGCGATCATGGTGAATTGATTTTTATCGATTTACGCGATTCCAGCACCGAGATTTTCCAAGTGCGTTTAAGCAGGGAATCGTTCCCGAATTTGGATGAACTGGTAAAATTAAAACCCGAGTCGGTTATTTGCGTTTCAGGAACCATTGTACAGCGTAGCGAAGACGATTACAACACTGCTTTACGAACCGGAAAAATAGAATTGGAAGCTTACGAACTGGATATTTTAAACCTATCGAGAACTTTGCCTTTCGAAATAAAACGTGCGACAAAAACCAACGAAAACATACGTTTTCAATACAAGTATTTAGACCACAGAAACGACGAAGTGCGACGTGTAATTGTAAACCGCCACAAGGTCATCAAATTATTGCGCGATATTCTGGACGCCGAAGATTTCCTCGAAATTGAAACCCCTATTTTAAGTGCGGGAACCGATGAAGGCGCGCGCGAATTTATTGTTCCAACCCGTAAGCAACCTGGTGCGTTTTATACCTTACCACAAGCGCCACAGCAGTTTAAACAAATGTTGATGGTAAGTGGTTACGAAAAGTATTTCCAGATTGCGCGTTGTTTTAGGGACGAAGATTCCCGTGGCGATCGTCAACCCGAATTCACGCAGTTGGATATGGAAATGGCGTATGCGAGTATGCAACAAATCATCGATTTAAACACCAAAATGTTTAATGAAGTGGTTACAAAAATATATGGCAGTAAATGGATATTGCGTCCGTTTGAAGTGATAACCTACCAAGATGCCATGGATTTTTATGGTTGCGATAGGCCCGATTTGCGTTTTGGCTTAAAACTTCAAGACATTACAAACATTGTAAAAGAAACTACCTTCCAAGTATTTAGCAAACCCATTGAAGAAGGCGGCATAGTAAAATGTATTAAAGTGTCTGCGGAAGAGCAAGGCAACAAACGTTTATCTAAAGGGCAAATTGAAAAACTGACAGGCATAGCACAACAACACGGTTTGGGTGGATTGGCTTATATTATTGTAAATGAAAACGATTTACAATCGCCCATCATTAAATTTTTGGGTGAAGATATAGCTGCGGACATTATAAAAGCCACAAACGCGCAAGTGGGCGACATCGTATTTTTCTCGGCTGCCGATTATGCCACGGCTAATAAAGCTTTGGATGCCGTACGTCAGGAACTTGGTAAAATGCTGCATTTAATCAATGCAAAAGAATTACGTCCTGCTTGGGTAGTTGATTTCCCGATGTTTGAAAAAACAGATGAAGGCCGTTGGACCTTTACCCACAACCCATTCTCTATGCCTGCGGTGTATGATATTGACAAACACATGAATGGGAAGGAAGACGACATAGGAAGCATCATTGCCCAACAATACGATTTAATATTGAACGGTTACGAAATTGGTGGTGGTTCGGTGCGTGCACACAAGCCAGAAATTTTGGAAGCTACCTATAAAAACATGGGTTACAACAAAGAGGAGATGCTAAAAAGCGTGGGCACCATGTACAAAGCCTTCCATTATGGCGCGCCACCACACGGTGGTATTGCTTGGGGCGTGGACCGATTGATGATGATTTTAGAGAAAAAAGCATCGATACGTGAAGTGATGGCATTCCCGAAAACAGGCACCAGCGACGATTTACTGTTTGGCGCACCTTCTATGCTTTCTGATAAGAAAATTGAGGAAATGAATGTGCGCGTGATGAAGAAATAAGTTTAAATGAGTTTATTTTAGTACATGAAAAAAATACTTGTTCATAAATTGAAAACTCATAATTAGTTTATCATCAAGACCTCTGTCAGGTTTTTAAAACATAAGTGTTCGGAATACATTATATTGACAAAAAAGGGATAAAATAGTTGGTAAAAACCTTTTAATTTGAAATTAAAAACGGATTAATTCCCCTCTTGGGAGGGGTTAGGGGTGGGTAAATTCTATAACCATTTTGTAAATGAGATAAAAAATATAAAACCCACCCCTGGCCCCTCCAAGGAGGAGAACGGTTTATCAAAAATTTTCAACTTCCGAACACTAATGTTTTAAAAACCTGACAGGGCTATACTTTTTTTTGAATTTAAGCATATTATCAATACCATATACTAATACTCCGTCTTTTGTCATGTATTAAGTGTGTTTATATAAAAACAAAATCCCGATGGTTTTTTTGTCGGGATTTTTGATTTTTCATAATCTGTCATCAATTTTACATATCTATACATTTATTGTAAACATATAAATTAAAAATATACATATTCTGCATACTTTTTGCATATTTGAGCATGATGGTTATCGGAAGTAGCTCGGGCAAAACACATAAAGTTGAAATAATTTCCGTAGTTGAGCAGGATTTCAGTTCTATCACAAAAACACGTTATTGGTTCCATTGGAAAGAAGAAAAAGATAATAACATCTATAAAATCCAAATAAAGGGAGAAAATGACATATTAGGTCTTGTATCCTTGGAAATATTTGAAAGTGAATCTAGAATTTCAATCAGACTTCTTGCTGTCTCGAAAGAAAATAGAGGCAAAAATAAAAAATATGATAATATAGTTGGTTGTTTAATTGCTTTTGCTGGAAAACAATCCATTAAATTGTTTGGTGAATGGGCTTGCATTTCGCTTATTCCGAAAACAACATTGGCAGAACATTACAAGAAAGGATATTTAATGCTTGAAGCAGGAAAAAGTTTGTTTTTAGATGGCATGGAATTAATTAAACTCATTAGAAAATACGATCATGGATAAAACAGTAAATAAAGAATTGGATGATTTCAAATATTTAGTTGACTCTCGTAATTTATCCAATAAGGAAAAATTATCAGAACGTGACGCTATTTTGAGCGTCCGTGAATTAAGGTTTAGAAAACGAGAAGAAAAAGAAACCATTATCGCCAAGCTTTTACAACTAAAATATCAAATGGAAGCCTATTTGGAAAATCCCATATCCAATAGACAACCTTACTTTCCTAAATTTTTAGAAAGTTATGTGGACACTTTATACGACAAAAGGAAAAATTTTGCATTGGACATAGATATAGAACCAACTACATTAAGTCATGTAATAAATAAACATCGCGAGCCAAAAGACAGCTTTATTTATAGATTAATAGTCCATTCAGAAGCCACCTATAAAAACGTATGTGATTTCGAAAAAGAATTATGGCCTAAAGTTTATTACCAAGACAAGGTTTGCGATTTTCTTTCTTCATCTGAAAAATGGAAAAAGAACGAATCGAAACATGTTAGAAGCAAAGAGATTTTCAAATAATAAGATGGATAATTATTTTCAAGATTAATATTCTGAAGTGATTTAAACTTTTAACGATTGCGGTTTTTCTCTTATCGGGCGGGAGGATAAGATTAATTACTGCCTATTTTTCGAAAGATTTTAAAATTTTGAAATAGAACGAGAGTTGTTCCTCTCCTTGGAGCGGCCAGGGGTGGGTTTTTAGTCTTTCAATTACTATTTTCAATTGATCCCAATTTTTTATTAATGGCCAACCCACCCCCAACCCCTCCCAAGAGGGTAGCGTTGCGTGTGGCATTAAAATTGGAGTCATTCAATATATGTCACTCAGGCAAAAATTCCTACTCGATTTTTGAAAGTTTAAACCTTTCCATTATTATAAATTGAAAAAGTTTAAATGAGTTCTCTGTCTTTAATAATCACATAGTGGGTTTTTAAATGTTAGAAGAAAAATAATTTCCGTAGAAGTGTCAATACATTATTGCAGAGTTTTACAATTTTTTAAAAGAAAATCGAAAAAATGATGTGTAAATGCTAAAAAAATAATGCATTTGAGTTAAACTTTAATGCTATAAAAACCATAAGCCTTATCAAAAATTAATAATTTTAAGAAAAATTAAGGATTATGGACACAAATAGATTATCAAAACAAATAGAAAACATTTTAAATTCCCAAGTCACTAAAGAGGCAGATGCGGCCCAAATATATTTATCCTATGGCTGTTGGGCAGACAGCAAAGGGTATGGAGGCATTGCCAATTATTTTTTTAGACATGCTGGCGAAGAACGCGACCACATGATGAAAGTCATGCAATACATAATGGAACGTGGTGGCGAGGTAAAAATAACGGCCATCAAAGCACCGCCAAAAAATCCTACCAACTTACAAGAATGTTTTGAAAAAACATTTAAGCATGAGGTAGATAATACAACTGCCATTTATGAGATTGTTAATTTGGCGCATGAGGAAAAAGATTGGGCTACGTATAATTTCGCACAGTGGTTTGTTAAGGAACAAATTGAAGAAGAAAAACTGGTGATGGATTTATTGGATAAATTGAAAATAGCCGGTGGACCAAAAGCCAGCGATGAATCGTTATTCAACCTTGACAACTATTTAGGAAAAGCGCCAGACGATGCCCCCTTGGCACGTGATGCTTCTATGGATAAACCAGAATAATCAGTTGTTTTAAAAAAAACGGATTAATAAAATCCCGATAGTTTCCTGTCGGGATTTTTTGGTTTTATGTAGGAAAGATTGATTATATTTACGGGGTAATAGTAACGGGAAACCAACCCTACCCAGACCTATTTACGGAGTATAAGGAAAAAAGGTTACTATAGAATGCATTGTGCGCAAGCAAAAAAACCGAACATAAAATGAAAATCGAGTTTAAGGAGGAGCAAAAATTCACACAATGGTGGCTTTGGCTGATTTTAATCGGGATTGGAATTTTACCTATTTTCGGAGTTTATAAGCAACTAATCATTGGAGAAAAATTTGGAGACAAACCAATGTCTGACGTCGGATTGATTATTTTTTCTGTATTTATTTTTGGTTTAATAGCTATGTTTTGGTTTATGCGACTGAAAACTGAAATTAACCAAAATGAAATCCGAATGAACTTCTTCCCTTTCGTTAAAAAACGAGTGAATTGGAAAGAAATAAAAAGTGCTGAGATCGTGAATTATGGATTTGTTGGAGGTTGGGGAATCCGACTTTGGACAAAATACGGAACTGTTTATAATACAAAAGGAAATAAAGGTTTAGCGATTGAGCTTTTGAATGGGCAAAAATTTCTAATCGGAACTCAAAAAGAAACTGAATTGAATAAAATAGTTGAAAAAGCCATCGCACAGCACGGCGTCCTATGAATAGCTATGGCTTGGTCTGTGCCCACTTGGGAAATCCCTGTATTTTCCATTGCCAGTTTATTTCAGAAAAGGTTTGTCCCAACCCACGCCTCAGCTCTTATACAAAACCATGGTGTGTTTTGACTCAAAACCACATCACAAAACCCTATAACCCGTGAAAATAGAACAAAGCATATCTTTAAAACCATATAACACTTTCGGCATTCATGCTACTGCTAGTTATTTTGTGTCGGTATCAACTATTGAAGAATTAAAACAAATTCTATCGTTAAAAAAATACCCAAAAAAACTTATTTTAGGTGGCGGCAGTAATATGCTGCTTACCCAAAATTTTGAAGGACTTGTTATCCACGTTAACTTAAAAGGCATCGAAATTGTTTCAGAAGATGAAAATTTTGTATTGGTAAAAGCCGCTGCCGGCGAAAATTGGCACGAGTTTGTTATGTACTGCATTAATAACGATTTTGGTGGCGTTGAAAACTTATCGTTAATCCCCGGAAATGTTGGTACAGCACCCATTCAAAACATTGGCGCTTATGGTGTAGAGCTTAAAGATACTTTTGAATCTTGCGAAGCCATTTCTGTAGAAACACAACTTTTAGAAACTTTCAACAAACAGGATTGCCATTTCGATTATAGAAATTCCATCTTTAAAAATGAAGCAAAAGGCAACTATATTATCACAAACGTAACCTTTAAACTTTCAAAACAAAACCATAAACTGCATATAAATTATGGCACCATTGCTTCAGAGTTGGAAGTGATGCACATTAAAAATCCTACCATCCAAGATATTTCAAAAGCCGTTATTTCCATTCGCGAAAGCAAACTACCAAACCCTAAAGTTATTGGCAATAGTGGCAGTTTCTTTAAAAACCCAGTAGTTTCAAAAACCCATTATCATAAATTGCTTCAAAATTTTGAGGACATGCCAAGTTACCCCATTTCAGGTGATGACGTAAAAATTCCTGCTGGTTGGCTTATTGAAAAAGCCGGTTTTAAAGGGAAGCGTTTTGGCGATTATGGCGTACATAAAAATCAGGCCTTAGTACTTGTAAACTATGGCAATGCCAAAGGCTCCGATATTTTAGATCTTTCACAATTAATACAAAAAACCATCGAACAGCTTTTCGGGATTTATATAGAAGCCGAAGTAAACATCTTATAATATCAAAGAAATCTCTAACTTTGACAACATTTTTAAATTGAAATTTTTCACTATTAAATTGAATCTGTTTTGATATCATCCATAGAAAAAGAAATAGTTGGCTTGTTGGAACGTGGCGACAAAAAAGCCATTACCTTACTTTATGACAACTATGCGGATGCCTTATATGGTGTTGTGAAAAAGATCATATCAGACGATGATACGGCGCAAGATGTACTGCAAGAGAGTTTTATTAAAATATGGAGGTACTCAAAAAAATACGATTCCAGTAAAGCAAAACTGTTCACTTGGCTTTACAGAATTGCTTACAATACCGCTATAGACAAGGTTAGATCGCAAAAAAACAAAGATGGTAAGGAAGTCCAAATGGATACATCTAACGTATATAAAATATCAGCGGACGAATTAAATCAGGATGTCATGGACATGCAAAAACACCTGGACAGTTTGGACGAGAAATACCAAATAGTGATCAATGCACTCTTTTTTGAGGGCATGACCCAACAAGAAGCCAGTGAAGAACTCGATATTCCACTGGGCACCATAAAATCGAGATTAAAAATTGGATTGCGGGAATTGAAAAAAATTTATAATCCTTAAAAAAACAGTCATGAATGCGAAAATAACTACTTTTTTAAATTCTGACCTACTAGAAAAATATCTATTGGGTACTACAACTTCTGCCGAAACGGAACTGGTTGAATCCTATATTTCAAAATATCCAGAAGTTCAGAATGCATACAATACATTACAGTACAACTTAGAAATTGTTGCAAAAAGTAATGCTGTTGAAGCCCCTAAAAGCATCTTAAATACTATTTTAGATGAACTTGATGATGCCCCTGTTGTGAAATTGAATACTACAACAAGACAAAAAATATGGTACAAATTTAGTGTAGCTGCCAGTGTAGCTGCCTTAATATTTGCAGGAAACTCGTATTTTTTACATTTGAAAAACCAAAAATTAGCTGATGAAAACCAAGTGGTTGTAGATGAAATTTTTGATTTACGTAGCGATATTGAAGCCAACAACAAAAAACTGGACAACATAATGGACCAATTTAGGGAACTTAATGACCCTAATACCTATAAGTACATTATGCAAGGCAATAGCAGAGCAAAAGATTTAAAAACTGTAGCTTATATAAACCCAAAAGACAAAACATCGATGATCGATGTGGTGTCTTTGCCAAAATTACCGGAAGATCAATGTTACCAAATTTGGGCAGAGCTACAAGGTAAGATGGTCAGTTTAGGTATTTTAAGCGAAGCAGATAGACAACTTAGGTTTATTCCTTACACTGAAAATGCACTGGCCTTAAACATCACCATAGAGCCTAAAGGTGGAAACACAAGAGCCTCCTTAAACAATATGGTGGCAGAAATTGATTTACAATAGATTAATAGCAAACAAAATCCCCCATAAAAAAGCCTCATTTTGTACTTTAAATGAGGCTTTTTTTATTATGAATGCGAATCAAGGGTTAAAATATTATAACTATCCAGCCGAGTGAAAATTGGAGAGCGCGCTTAACTTAGGGGCGTTAGCCCTGTAGTCTTATTAGCAAAATGAGCCATGATGATGAATTAGGGGCGTTAGCCCTGACATCTTTGATAAAATAATTGTGTACGTGTTTGCCATGTTTATTAAATTTCAGGGCTATATCTTTTTTGTTCATTATCGTGTTATTTTATGGAGATAACAGGGCTACGCCCCTTTTTATTTAATTAACGTTTGTATCTACGACGATTTTAGGTCCAACGCCCACTAACATTGTCTTATAATTCGTAATGGGTTTTAATCTTTTCAACACTTGATTCACATTATGAGTAGTTATTGTCTATTATTTATTCTTCGTATTTCATACTTTGTAACATGTACTTCTCTATTCTCTATTCTCTATTCTTTTTTCTTTCGTGCTTTATTCTTTATCGGATAATAAATGCTTCACAGATCACCAAAGATATTTAAACAATCGGTACATGATTTTTTAGAAATTAATGGTTAAATTCTTTATCTTTGCAGTAAATAATAAAGACAAATGACACTTCTTTTAATAACATTCGTATTATTAGGAATAGGAATTGCAGGTATTGCCATAAAACTTTGGGCGAAAAAAGACGGCAAATTTTCTGGAACTTGTGCCAGCCAAAACCCAATGCTTAATAAAGAGGGGGAGGCGTGTAGTTTTTGCGGAAAAACCCCCGATGAATTTAGTACTTGTGATGAACCTAAGCATTCCTAATATTTTATGACCCTACTTGATGTTGTTTACTACGGTTTTATTGCCGTGGTTTTTATTCAAGTTTTTTTTTACATCCTTTTCTTCGGAAAATTCGCCTTTATCAAACCCATAAAGGAATCCCATAAAAACACAGGAGTATCTGTAATTGTATGCGCAAAAAACGAAGCAGAAAATCTCCAAGATTTTTTGCCCTCAATCATAGCACAAAATTATCCTAATTTCGAAATTGTTTTAATCAATGACGCTTCAACGGACGACACGCTTGAAGTCATGGAAGCATTTGTGGCACAACATAAAAACATAAAAATTGTTGATGTTAAAAATATTGAAGCCTTTTGGGGGAACAAAAAATACGCATTGACCCTTGGCATCAAAGCATCAAAAAACGAGTATCTTTTATTTACCGATGCCGATTGCAAACCCCTTTCAGAGTATTGGATACGCGATATGTGCTCGCATTTTAATGATGACATTAATATTGTATTAGGTTATGGCGCTTATAGTAAGGACAAAAAATCATTCTTGAACAAATTGATACGTTTTGAAACCTTGGTTACTGCCATCCAGTATTTTTCGTTTGCAAAAGTGGGCATCCCATATATGGGGGTTGGCAGAAATTTGGCATATACCAAAACAGCCTTTTTTAAAGCCAATGGATTTGTCAATCATATAAAAGTGCGTTCTGGCGATGATGATCTGTTTGTAAATCAGACAGCAACAAAAAGCAATACCGCAATTTGTTTTACTGAAAATAGTTTTACCGAATCTAAACCAAAACCCACTTTTAAAAGCTGGTTAAAGCAAAAAAGACGCCACATTTCAACAGCCAAATATTATAAAACCCACCATAAAGTTTTGTTGGCATTACTATATTGCAGCCAATTGTTGTTTTGGCTATTCGCCATCATACTTTTAATTGCAACTTTTAAATGGTACATCGTAGTGGGCTTGTTTTTAATTAAGTTTATAATACAGTACACTGTTTTTGCTGCCGCATCAAAAAATTTGGGAGAACAAGACCTCATCATTTTAATTCCAGTACTTGAAGTTTTTTTAATTGTTGCACAATTGACTATCTTTATAAATAATCTGATCTCAAAACCCAATTATTGGAAATAAATGACGCCATTAAACGTGCCAGGGAAAACGACCAAAAAGCGTTTAACTTTTTATTGGACACGTTTTGGGACGATGTGTATGGCTTTCAGCTTAAACGCATTAAAAATGAAAATGATGCTGAGGATATTACCATTCAAACATTCTCTAGGGCTTTCGATCGCATTGAAACGTTTGACGACTCCTTTAAATTCAAGACTTGGCTCATCACCATTTCAAAAAATATCCACATCGATTTATTGCGGAAGGAAAAAAACTCCATTTCCCAAATTATTTCCAATGATGACAAATCGGTTTATCAGATCTTGGATGAATCGCCCAGTCCTGAAGACGAACTTATCACTGAACAGCATTTAGCAAAATTACTTCGAGATGTAAAAAAATTAAAGCCCCATTATCAAGAAATTATAAACCTCCGCTATTTTCAAGAGCTGAGTTATAAAGAAATTTCTTTTCAGCTTAAAGAGCCCATTAACAATGTAAAAGTAAAGTTATTGCGTGCTAAAAAATTGCTTGCTGGAATTATTCAGGAAAAATAAATGACTAAACTCAAAAACCTTGGTCCTGGATTATTATTTGCCGGAGCAGCCATTGGCGTTTCGCATTTGGTACAATCTACACGTGCCGGTGCCGATTTTGGTATGGGTTTATTATGGGCATTACTTTTAGTGAACTTATTCAAATACCCATTTTTTCAATACGGCCCCCGTTATGCCACAGCAACTGGCGAAAGTTTATTGGAAGGTTACAACAAATTAGGGAAAGGCGTTTTGGCGAGCTATTATATACTGAATTTAGCCACCATGTTTACCATACAAACCGCGGTAACCATTGTAACGGCTGGTTTAGCATCCAATCTTTTTGGCGATTTTGAAACATTTCATATTGGGAGCAAAACAATCTCAAGTACTGAAATTTACACCGTTATTATTCTCGCTATTTGCTTATTTCTTTTAATACTTGGCAAGTACAAACTATTGGATAGATTAATGAAGATTATTGTAATCACATTAACCATCAGTACCCTAATAGCCGTAAGCATGGCACTGTTAAAATACCCGGAACCACTTTCCTTTAAACAAATAATACCAGCCAACGGATTGGAAATGGCCTTTTTAATTGCTTTTATGGGGTGGATGCCCGCCCCATTGGATGTCTCGGTATGGCAATCGCTTTGGGCCATAGAAAAAAATGAGGAGACAAAATTATATTCACCTAAATCGGCTTTATTCGATTTTAATATAGGTTACTTAAACACCATAATCATCGGCATTGGTTTTTTGTTTTTAGGAGCTTTGGTGATGTTCCATAGCGGGGAAACCTTTAGTAATTCTGCATCTGTTTTTTCTGGACAGTTAATTAACATGTACACAAAAAACTTGGGTAATTGGGCCTACATCATCATTGGTATTGCCGCTTTCACCACCATGTTCAGTACCACGTTGACCACTTTAGATGCCTCACCAAGAGCTATGGCTAGAACCACTACGCTGTTATTCAAAAAATCTTCAAGATTCAATTACAGTTTCTGGATTGCCTTATTGACCGTCGGCACTCTATTTATATTTTTCTTTATGGCTTCGGAAATGGGATTGCTAATAAAAATAGCCACTATTTTATCGTTCATCACAGCACCTTTTTATGCTATTATCAATTATGTTTTAATTTCCAGCAAACACACGCCCAAGGAGTGGCATCCATCAAAAAAACTACACGTTTTAAGTTGGTTAGGCATTGTCTTTTTAATTGGGTTTAGCTTGTGGTATTTAGTTGTTATTGTTAATTCATAATTCTGAATTCTGAATTATGCTTTGTATCTTTGTGCTTTATTTTAAAGACATGGATTCAGAAACCGTTTCAAATATTCTACCGGAAGAACGTCAAGCAAAACCTAAATGGCTGCGCGTAAAACTTCCAACGGGAAAAAAATATACCGAATTAAGAGGGTTGGTTGATAAGTATAAGCTTAACACCATCTGTACTTCAGGCAGTTGCCCAAATATGGGAGAATGTTGGGGAGAAGGCACTGCAACTTTTATGATATTAGGAAACGTCTGCACGCGGTCTTGTGGGTTTTGCGGTGTAAAAACTGGAAGACCAGAAACTGTAGATTGGGATGAACCCGAAAAAGTGGCACGCTCCATAAAAATAATGAACATTAAACATGCGGTGTTAACGAGTGTTGATAGAGATGACTTAAAAGACATGGGAAGCATTATGTGGGCTGAAACCATAAAAGCGGTTAGAAGAATGAACCCAGAAACCACGCTAGAAACCCTAATACCCGATTTTCAAGGCATAGAACAACATATTAACAGGATTATTGAGGTGGCTCCGGAAGTGGTATCACACAATATTGAAACCGTGAGACGCTTGACCAGAGAAGTGCGCATCCAAGCGCAATACGACCGAAGTATGGGCGTTTTAAAATATTTAAAACAACAAGGACAACGACGCACTAAATCTGGCATCATGCTAGGTTTGGGTGAAACCCGTGAGGAAGTTATTGAAACCCTTCACGATTTAAAAGCGAACGATGTGGATGTGGTAACCATTGGACAATACCTTCAACCTAGTAAAAAACATTTACCTGTAAAGCAATTTATCAATCCAGACCAATTTAAGGAATATGAAGAAATAGGACTGGAATTAGGCTTTCGTCATGTTGAAAGTAGTGCTTTGGTCCGTTCTTCATACAAAGCGCAAAAACACATTAATTAGTGATGATTAATATAGCTATCAATGGTTTTGGTAGAATAGGAAGACGTGTTTTTAGACTTCTCGAAGATTATAAAGACATTCAAGTAGTGGCCATAAATGATTTGGCCGATGTTAAAACATTGAGCCATTTACTTAAATATGATAGCGTTCATGGTGGGTTTAATGGCAGTGTTTCCCATGATGCTAACCATATTATGGTCAACAATAAAAAAATTGCTTTACTCAATCATAAACACCCTAAGGATATTGATTGGAAACCTTTTAATATCGATTTTGTTATTGAAGCCACTGGTAAATTTAAGACCAAATCCGATTTACAAAACCACATAACCAACGGTTCAAAATGTGTTATTTTAAGTGTCCCAGCGCTTGAAGATGATATTAAAACCATTGTTATGGGCGTGAACGATGAAAGTATAGACGGCACGGAAACCATCATTTCCAACGCTTCGTGTACCACAAACAACGCTGCACCCATGATTGATATCATAAATAAACTCTGTGGCATCAATCAAGCTTACATTACAACGGTCCATTCCTATACAACCGACCAAAGTTTGCACGATCAACCGCATCGCGATTTACGTCGTTCGCGTGCCGCTAGTCAATCCATAGTGCCAACAACCACCGGAGCTGCAAAAGCACTGACTAAAATATTCCCAGAACTATCACAGGTTATTGGAGGTTGTGGCATTCGGGTGCCCGTTATAAATGGTTCATTGACCGATATTACTTTCAACGTAAAAAAGACCGTATCCATTGAAACTATCAATACAGCTTTTAAAGAAGCGTCCCAAAACTATTATAAAGGCATTTTAGAATATACCGAAGACCCCATCGTTTCCATTGATATTGTTGGAAACACGCATTCGTGCATTTTCGATTCTGGCATGACTTCCGTAATTGGAAATATGGTAAAAATTATAGGTTGGTATGATAATGAAACTGGCTACTCAAAAAGAATAATTGACCTAATATGTAATTTGTCGGCAAAAAAGTGTGTTTTGTCGATAAAATAATTATATTTGTCCGTAACATTTAATGAAATGTCCCCAATTAAACACTATATATATATCATCATCATGCTGTTCAGCATCAGCTTGTCCTCGCAAACAACGATAGACAATGATCCTGAACTGCTTCAAAACAGCATTGATTACCGTATTTCACAATCGCAAACGGAGTTGGAAAATTTCAACTATTATAAGGCACAAAAGAACTTAGATGAAGCTTTGGATCTAGCTGAAAAAGCGGACAACAAAAAAAGCATCGGCATTATTTATGCCACCAAAGGAAAACTACAACTTTTAATTGAAGAAGAAGACAGGGCCATAAAATCGCTCACAAAAGCAATTGAAGTGCAGCGCCTTATAAATGACAATGTAAATATAGGAAAGTCATATAAAATATTCGGAGATGTTTTTATAGCCAAAAAAGATTTCAATCAAGCCCTAGATTCATACACTGCCGCAAAATCCAAATTTGAAGAAGAAGGGTTGAATGCCGATTTAGCTGATGTACTTTTATGCGAGGGCAAAACGTATTTAAAGTTAAAAGATTACAAAAAAGCACGAGATGTTATTGAGCAGGCTTTGGCACTGGCTAAAAAAGGCGGTTTATTAAAAACCCAAAGCGACGCTTTAATTTCACATGGTGTTGCTTACAGCCAATTAGGCAACAATGAGAAGGCGTTGATCAGTACCATAGAAGGCGTCAATATTGCAAAGCGAAAAAATTATGTGAGCATTCTTAATGAAGGGTATTTGGTGTTGAGTGACATATATGATGCCACCGAAAATTTCAAACCATCTAGAGATTATTTAAAAGCGCATCTTCAACTATCAGATTCTTTGTCCAATTTAAAACATGCAAATGCATCAAGAGACAACGAAACTGAATATATTTTAGAGAAAAAAACCGAGGAAATTACAGAATTAAAGATAAAAGCCAAAGAAGACGAAGATGACAAAAGCTTAAGTACGTTAATCTCTATTTTAAGTGTGGCGTTAATTACGATTCTTTCTTTGTTAACCCTATCGCTCTACAAAAACAATAACATCAGGCTGAAAACTAATAATATGCTCCACAAAAAAAATGCGGAACTTATTATTGCCAAAGAAAAAGCAGAACTCGCATCAAAAACAAAAGCCAATTTTCTTTCTACTGTAACACACGAGTTACGAACACCTTTGTATGCCGTAACAGGTTTAAGCAACATGCTCTTGGAAGAAAACCCAAAACCAGAACAAGTACAACATTTAAAATCGTTGAAATTTTCAGGAGACTATTTATTGACCTTTATCAACGACATCCTTCAAATCAATAAAATTGAAGCGAATAAAGTAGATATTGAACCCGAACCTTTCAATTTAAAAAAGAAAATAAACAATATTGTTCTGGCTTTAAATAATTCAGCAAACGACAATAATGTTAAAATTCATTTTGAATATGATAAAGATTTACCCGAAAACTTTCTTGCTGACCAATTAAAGATTTCCCAAATACTTATCAATTTAATAGGAAACTCTATCAAATTCACTAAAAACGGCGATATTTGGATTCGTGTTTACAAAATAGAAGCAAACGATAAAATCTATACGCTGCGTTTTGAAGTAGAAGATAATGGTATTGGAATTAGCCAAGAAAAGCAAGACAACATGTTTGAAAGTTTTTCCCAAGGATCTATTCAAATTAACAGAAAATATGGCGGTACCGGTTTGGGCCTTTCCATTGTAAAAGGGCTGATAAACATTTTAAAAGGAAAAATATACGTGAAAAGTGAGATTGATAAAGGAACTACTTTTTATTTTGAAATTCCTCTGGAATATACCTCGGTGCAAGAAGCGAAAGAAAACAAAGTTACTTACTTTAGCGGAAATACCGACGAATTGAATTTAGAAAATGTTAAGATTTTAGTGGTTGAGGACAATAAGATCAACCAAATGATTACCAAGAAAATCCTAACGAAAATGAACCTTAAATGCGATATTATAGATAACGGCGAAGATGCCGTTGATATGATAAAGGCAAACAAATACGATATTATTCTTATGGACATTCACATGCCAGGAATAAGTGGTATAGAGGCAACCAAAATAGTGCGTTCGTTTGATAAGGACCAAATTATTTTTGCACTGACCGCTGTTACCATCGAAGATAAAATGCATGAGTTTGAAGAGGCTGGTTTTACTGATATTATTCCAAAACCGTTTAAGCAGGAGGAATTCGAGAAAAAACTTTACAACGCTTTAGCTTCAAAACGGGACAAATCGGCTACTTCTTAAACTTTTACAAAATCCTTAATATGTTTATTAACGGCAGCTTCATTGCCAATACGCACTTTTATTGGCAAATAAAATAATTTATCTTTTAAAACAACGTGGTCTTTTAAGCGCATAAAATCCTTTTCAGTAGTTATAATCAGGTCTCGCTTATTGATTTCCAGGATATCCTGTTGCGAGAATTCATGATGGTCGCTAAAATTCAAATGCTCGAACTGTAAATTTTTCTTCTTTAAAAAACCGACCAAAGGATTTGCGTTTGCAATACCCGTTACCAACGTAAAATTATTTACAGAATCCATACTTTTTTTGCTTTTTGCTGAAATGATTTCATTTGAATAGTCAATGGTACTAAAAAAAACAGACTGGTTTCCTTTAGGGTTAATTTGTTTTAAAAAACGTGTTTTTTTCGGCTTCACTTAAATGGTATGGACATTTTGTAACAATAATAATATCGGCTCGTTTTGCACCATTTCTGGGCTCACGCAAATTTCCCGTAGGCAACACAAAATCATCAAAATACGGATTGCTGTAGGTTGTTAGTAAAATATTTAACCCTGCTTTAACTTTTCTATGCTGAAATGCGTCATCTAATAATATAACATCTGGTGCATTATCGAGTTTCCTTAATTGTTCAATGCCATGCGTTCTATCGGCATCAACCGCTACCAAAATATCATTTTTAAATTTACTGTAAAACTGAAAGGGTTCATCGCCTAAAGTTTCAGCGGAAGAAGAAGCATCAGCCAATTGAAACCCTGTGGTTTTTCGTTTATAGCCCCTACTTAAAGTCGCTATTTTATAATCGTCCTTCAACAACTCAATCAAATACTCAATCATAGGTGTTTTTCCCGTGCCACCAACACTTAAATTACCAACACATATCACAGGCAAATCATACGAAGCCGATTTTTTTATGCCCAAATCGTACAACTTATTTCGCAAACTGGTTACCGCATAATATGCGGGCACAAAAGGAAACGATATGTTTCTGATTAATTTCATTTGAACGAAAGTATAATATTTTATCTTTGATACAAACAAATTAATTCATGATTGTTCAAGATGTTATAAATCACTTAGAAGAATTGGCGCCATTGGCTTACGCCGAGGATTTTGATAACGTGGGGCTTTTGGTAGGTGATAAAAATACAGAAATAACTGGTATTCTGGTCACTTTAGATACTTTGGAAGCTGTTGTTGACGAAGCCATTAAAGAAAACTGTAACCTAATTGTTAGCTTTCACCCGATTATTTTTAAAGGATTGAAAAAGCTTACCGGTAAAAATTATGTGGAACGCGTAGTGATGAAAGCCATTAAACATGATATTGCCATTTACAGCATGCACACCGCTTTAGACAATGCGCTGAATGGTGTAAACGATATGATTTGCAACCAGTTACAATTAAGAAACAAACACATTTTAATTCCGCAAAGCGAAACCATAAAAAAACTGACCACCTACGTTCCAAAAGAAGAAGCAGAACAACTTCGAAACGCTTTATTCATTGCAGGTGCCGGTAGTATTGGAAATTATTCCAATTGCAGTTTTAATGTAGAAGGCTACGGAACGTTTAATGGCAACGAAAACACCAACCCAACAAAAGGGCAAAAAGGGACATTACATACCGAAAATGAAACCAAAATAACCGTAACCTTTCCCAAACATTTAGAATCGCAAGTACTTCAAACACTTTTTAAATCACATTCTTATGAAGAAGTGGCTTATGAGGTGGTTACTTTAGAGAATAAAAACCAGCATATTGGCATGGGAATGGTGGGCGAATGGGAAGAGTCAATGAGCGAATTGGATTTTTTAGTCTTTTTAAAAGACAAAATGAACACCCAAAGCATTCGGCATTCCGCATTTTTGGATAAAAAAATAAAAAGAATTGCCGTGTTGGGTGGTTCCGGTAGTTTTGCTATTGAAGCTGCCAAAAGTGCTGGTGCTGATGCATTTGTGACTGCCGATTTAAAATATCACGACTTTTTCACAGCCGAAAACAACATCCTTTTAGCCGATGTTGGGCATTATGAAAGTGAGCAATTCACAAAAAATCTTTTAGTAGCCTATCTTACAAAAAAAATCACTAATTTTGCAATCATTTTATCAAAGACAAATACCAATCCTGTTAAGTATTTTTAAAGTATGGCTAAAAGTAAAGAATTAACTGTTGAAGAGCGTTTAAGAGCGTTATACGATTTACAACTTATAGATTCCCGTATAGACGAAATTAGAAACGTACGTGGAGAACTTCCGTTGGAAGTTCGTGATTTAGAAGATGAAGTTGCTGGACTAAACATTAGATTAGAAAAATTAGTGTCCAATTTAGAGGTTATCGATCATGATATTATTTCTAAAAAGAATCTCATAGAAGAATCAAAATCCTTAATTAAAAAATACAGCGAACAACAAAAAAATGTTAGAAATAACAGGGAATTCAATTCTTTAACAAAGGAGGTTGAATTCCAGGAATTGGAAATTCAATTGGCCGACAAGCACATTAAGGAATTTAAAGCGCAAATTGAGCAGAAAAAAGAAGTGATTGCTGAAACCAAAGAGCGTGTAAAAGAGCGTGAAAACCATTTAAAACATAAAAAAGGAGAGCTTGATGCTATTTTAGCCGAAACTGAAAAAGAAGAACAGGCTTTAATTGGAAAATCCAAAGAATACCAAGAGCAGATTGAAGAGCGTTTGGTAGCTGCTTATAACCGAATTCGTAAAAACGTGAAAAATGGTTTAGCCGTTGTAGCTATTGAAAGAGGTGCTGCTGGAGGATCTTTCTTTACCATTCCACCACAAATCCAAGTTGAAATTGCAGCCCGTAAAAAGGTTATTACCGATGAGCACAGTGGGCGTATTTTAGTGGATGCCCAATTAGCCGAAGAACAAAAAGGAAAAATGGAAAAATTATTTGCTAAATTGAGCTAAATAATTTCAAACATATCAGTCTAAGCCTTCACGTTTGTGAAGGCTTTTTTTTTGAACTCGTATTGACTTTTTGTTTTTAACCGAAAATGAGTTGAAATTTGTTCAGGTGAGACTGTTTTTGATAGGCATAGAACCGCTACGCATAAGAAAACAGGCGAAATATGGACGAATTTCAGCCATTTTTTAGGAAATAGAAAAAGCCAATATGAGTTCTATCATAAACTTTCGTTAATTCCATTAAGGTCTGGAACTTGGTTTCGTCTAACTTAGTACATAAAAACAAGAAAATGAAAAATATAATTCTCGCATCTTTAGTTACATTACTTTTCAGTTGCCAAAACAATGCCCAAGCAAACAAAAACCAAGAAGCGGTTATAAATGGAGACCCTATTCAAGTGCCTTTGCAAAACGGAAAAGCCAAAGCCTATTTTGCCAGTGGCTGTTTTTGGTGCGTTGAAGCCATTTATGAAAGTGTAAAAGGTGTGGATGAAGTCATTAACGGCTATTCTGGCGGACATACCAAAAACCCAACTTATGATGCCAGTAATACCGGTAGAACAGGACACGCCGAAGCGGTTGAAGTTATTTACTACCCTAAAGTGGTAAGTTTCGAAACTTTGGTAGACGTTTATTTTGCATCGCAAGATGTTACGCAAGTCAACGGACAAGGAAACGATAGAGGTTCACAATACCGTTCCATTATTTTTTATCAAAATGAGGCACAAAAGCAAATTATCACTAAAAAGAAAGATGCTCTTGCTAAAAAGCTAAATACCAAAATTGCTGCCGAAATATATCCATTTCAAAAGTTTTGGGTAGCTGAAGATTATCATCAAAACTACGAGCGTCTTCATCCAAACAATAGCTATATTCAAAATGTTTCTGTACCTAGATTGAATCGGTTTAAGTCTGTTTTTCCCAAAGAATTATTGAAAAGCGAGCATTGATTAAGCTAGTTTTTTTGTTTGATTTTGTAGATAATTTCAGGTATCTTCGTTTGACTTTGGATATAATTCATTATAATGGAATTGTATTCGCTGTACGTCAATAGCAATTTAAATAAAATATGAAAATACCAGAGATAAAACTAACTCCCACTCCAGAAACAGAGGAGGCGAAACTTGCAGTTGGATTTAAATGGAATGACAAAGCAGGATACAGACATAAACTGGGAGGAGAACCAGATAGACTTAGTAGCTCAAATTTTCCAAAATGCACAGATTGCGGAATTAAAATGACTTTTTACGCACAAATTGATTCTATTGGAGAAGGTTATAATTTGGCAGACTGCATGGTTATTCATCAGTTCGTTTGTTTTGATTGCTTTACTGTTGAAAGTCAACTCAATCAAATTTAAGATATTTTTAAATCTAATATTTAATCACTTTTTAAGCAAAAAAACAAAACGACATCTATCTTTAAAAAATACGTTATCTTAGCCTTATGGACTTGAAAGAATCAATTAAATATAAAATGGCGGAGTTTCTATCATTATGTAAATCCCATAATGTAAAAAACTTATATGCATTTGGCTCTTCTATTACCAACCAATTTGATGAGGATTCGAGCGATATAGACTTACTAATTGAAATTGATAATGACGACCCCATTGAACGGGGGGAAAACCTTATGAGCATTTGGGATAAATTTGAACAGTTCTTTCAAAGAAAAGTAGATTTGTTGACGAATTCATCCATCAAAAATCCTGTGCTTAGAAAAAGTATTGATTCGACAAAAATTTTAATCTATGACGGAAAAGAGCAAAAAATATCTATCTGACATTTTTATGGCTATCGACTTGATAGAAAAATTTACAGTTGACATTACGGATTTTAATAGTTATCAAAATGACTTAAAAACACAAAGCGCGGTCGAGAGACAATTAGTCATTATTGGAGAAGCTTTAAATCAACTTAAAAAAGTGCAACCCCATTTAGAAATTGAGAATGACAAACAAATCATCGCATTCAGAAATAGATTAGTCCACGCATAAGATAGTATCGATAATTCTATAGTTTGGGCTATTATAAACCGTCATTTAAAAAAATTAAAAGAAGAAATGAATATTATAGAATAAAAGTCAAGTGATAACCTCATGCTAAGCTAATTGTCCACAAACAATTTAAGTTACTTTCCAATCTAAAATACACTCGACTTCTAAGTAAAAATCAAAAAAATACCTATGAAAAAATACATCCTTTTACTTCTTATAGTTATTATAAGTGTTTCATTCAAACAAATTAATTCTACTGAAAAAGCGGACAAACAATTATCCATAGCAGAAAAAATTGCCAATGCGCATGGTTTTGAAAAATGGCAACAGGTAAAAGAAATTGCTTTTACTTTTAATGGGAAAAGAAGCTGGGTATGGAAACCCAAAACCAGTGATGTTACTTATATTATGGATGGCGACACCATT
This sequence comes from Mariniflexile sp., assembly GCF_052728615.1. NCBI lineage: Bacteria > Pseudomonadati > Bacteroidota > Flavobacteriia > Flavobacteriales > Flavobacteriaceae > Mariniflexile > Mariniflexile sp. The sequence continues at coordinate 28,453 of NZ_JBFVFE010000004.1, forward strand.
CATTACAATACAGGAAAAATAGACTCTTCACTTGTTAAAATTGACAGAGGATTTATAAACGATAAGTTTTGGCTGCTCATCCCTTTTCAGTTGGTTTGGGACCAAGGTACCAGCGTTTCTGAACCCATTAAAACGGAGGCGCCCATTAGTAAAACCATAATGAATAAAATCACTTTGACATATCCGAACGAGGGCGGTTACACCCCAGGCGATGCTTATGATATATATTATGGAGATGATTTTATAATTAAAGAATGGGCATACAGAAAAGGCAATCAACCCAAGGCTTCCCTGGTGAATACCTTTGAAAACCACCAAGATTTTAACGGTATAAAAATTGCCTTAGAGCATAAAAAAGCAGAAGGCGATTGGAATCTTATTTTTTCTAATGTAAAAGTTACTTTGGATTGATTTTTTCGAATATTTATAAATTGAATATTTCAAATGCCTATTCACACTCACTTAAAGTCGAATGGCTTCAATTTTTTAATTGAAGCCATTTTTCTATCCAATAAAATGCTCTTTGGCATGAGTGCCATCGCAAAATGGTTTGTTGTTCGAAGCACCACATCGGCAAAATGCTGTTGTTTTGTTCTTAATTTCCTTGGAACCGTCTTTATGGGTAACATGAAGCGTTCCATAAACCAATAAAGGCCCATTTTCCAAAACTTCCACCTTCGTCTCTAAAACCTCGGTGGTTTTATCTTTTTCATTGTTCATATAAAAACCCAAAGCACCCGAGGGACAATGCTTTACTTGATTGATTAAATCCTGGGTTGAGGCTTTGTCAATTCTAATCCAAGGCCTAACGGTTGGTCTAAATACTTCGGGCAAACCTTTTACACATATTCCAGAATGAATGCATGCTTTTGGATTCCAAACAACGGTTACCTCTCCATTGGTATATTCTCTTTCTTTCATACTGATAAGTTTTTACTAAAGATACAAAAAAAGTGCCATCAAACTATCTAGACTTTTAGTGATCATTTCTAACTTTAGAATTCTTATTTTTGTTGGAAACCGAAAACAAAAACACGTTGTACAACTATAGATCAGGTGTGGATTTTGCTTTAGAACAAGATCAAAACGACCCATTGGCAGCTTACAGAAGCCAATTCCTTTTTCCAAAAGACAAAAATGGCGAGGACTGCATTTACATGACAGGAAACTCCCTGGGGTTGCAACCAAAACAAACAAGAGCATACGTTGATGACGTGTTGAGTGATTGGGCAAACTTAGGAGTTGAAGGTCATTTTAATGCTAAAAACCCCTGGTTGACCTACCATGAAAATTTAGGGGACATTATGGCGAAAATTGTGGGAGCAAAACCCATTGAAGTGGTTGTGATGAACACTTTAACCACCAATCTCCATTTTTTAATGGCATCATTTTACAAGCCCACTAAAACGCGCTATAAAATTTTAATTGAAGCGGATGCTTTCCCTTCAGATAAATATGTAGTTGAATCACAACTACGTCATCATGGTTTTGATGATACCGAAGGATTAGTTCTTTGGAAACCACGAGCACATGAAGCATTAGCCAATTATGAAGATTTAGAAGCTATTTTAGAAACACAAGGTGATGAAATTGCGTTGATACTCATTGGCGCGATTAACTATTATACGGGACAGTTTTTTGACTTAAAACGCATTACCGAACTCGGACATAAACACGGATGCATCGTAGGTTTTGATTGCGCCCATGCTGCAGGAAATGTGGCACTAAATTTACACGATTCAGGTGCCGATTTTGCGGCTTGGTGCACTTACAAATATTTGAATTCTGGTCCAGGCAGTATTGCGGGTTGCTTTGTACACGAACGCCATGCCTATAACAAAAACCTCAACCGGTTTGCAGGTTGGTGGGGACACAATAAAGAAACCCGATTTGGAATGCGTGATGCATTCGACCAAATTCCAGGTGCTGCAGGTTGGCAAGTTTCAAATCCGCCCATATTGTCCATGGCTGGCATAAAAGCTTCTTTGGAAATCTTTAACGACGTTGGCATGGATAAATTAATTGAAAAATCTAAAAAACTCACAGGGTACTTGGAATTTCTTTTGAACCAATTAGGTGAAGATACCATTAGAATCATCACACCCGCAAATCCTGATGAACGTGGTTGTCAACTTTCTATTTTAGTGCAAAACACAGATAAAACATTGCATGATAAATTTACTGAAGCAGGTGTTATTTCAGACTGGAGAGAACCAAACGTGATACGCTGTGCCCCTGCGCCGTTGTACAATTCATTTCAAGATGTGTATTATTTGGTGGAACGGTTAAAAAAAATATTGAATTCCTCTCCCTAACCCTCTCCAAAGGAGAGGGAACTCAGCAGGATATAAAAACAAAATTTGATGGATAAACAGTACAAAAAAGTCCTCTCCTTCGGAGAGGATTTAGGAGAGGCACAACAAAACATACTCATTATTGGCGGTGGCCTTTGCGGTTCGCTCCTCGCCTTGCGTTTGGGGCAACGTGGTTATCGGGTTTCGGTTTATGAAATGCGTCCCGATATCCGTAAAGTGAATATGGATTCTGGGCGTTCCATAAATCTGGCATTATCGGACCGTGGCAATAAAGCCATTAAATTAGTTGGTATTGAAGATAAAATAAAAGCATTATGTGTCCCAATGACTGGACGCATGCTACATGACAGGGATGGCAACACCACGTTTTCGGCTTATAGCGGTCGTGAACATGAATATATCAACTCCATTTCGCGAGCGGATTTCAATGCGTTGTTGGTAAATGAAGCGGAAAAACATAAAAATGTCTCCTTCTATTTCAACAGAAAATGCCTTTCGGTAGATTTTGAAAAAACCACGGCATTGTTTAAGGATTACGATAGCAATACAGAATTTGTAGAAGATGCCGATGTCATCATTGCCACAGACGGCGCTGGCTCCGCATTGCGAAAAAGTTACTTTTTAGGCAGAAAATTCCTGTTTAGTTATTCGCAAGACTATTTAACGCATGGTTACAAAGAGTTGCATATTCCGCCAGCAGAAAATGGTGGTTACAAAACCAACAAAAATGCATTGCATATTTGGGGAAGAGACCATTTTATGCTAATTGCATTACCAAATTTAAATGGCAGTTTTACGGTGACCTTGTTTTTAAGTTATGATGAAGGCGAATATAATTTTAACAATCTCACTACCAAAGACCGCGTTATAGCATTCTTTGGCACCTATTTTGAAGATGCTTTGGAAATGATGCCAAACCTTGTTGATGATTTTTTCAAAAACCCCACATCGCCACTGGGGACCATACGCTGTTCGCCTTGGCATTATAAAGGCAACACCCTTTTAATGGGCGACGCTGCCCATGCTATTGTGCCTTTTTATGGTCAGGGGATGAATGCTTCATTAGAAGATATTGTGGAATTTGACAAAGCTTTAGATGCCCATGTAGGCCATTGGGAAACTGTTTTTAAAAGATATGAAGCGTTGAGAAGAAAAGATACCGATGCCATTGCAGACTTAGCGATTGATAATTTTCATGAAATGAAAGGTCATGTTAACAACGATATTTTTAGGGAAAAACGCACCATTGAAATGGCTTTAGAAAAGAACTTTCCAAATGAATATTCGTCAAAATATTCGTTGGTTACTTTTAATGAACATGTAGGTTATAGAGAAGCCATGCTACGTGGGCGTGCACAAGACAAAGCTATTTTAAATATGCTCGCAGATGGAGAATTGGATTTGAAAAATAATTTAAAAAGCATTTTAGAACAAGTTCAAAAAGCAACTGAAGCCGTTTTAGAGGATGATAGAATAGCACAAAACATGAAACATTAAGAACTCCTTCCCTTAAAAATTGAAAAGCTTGTGCCAAATTTATTCCGGTATGGATTCATCCTAAAAATGTGGGATGAAGACGGAAGGGTTTTCAAAAGAAAGATTAAAAACTTAAAACAAGGGATTCCCGTTTAAGTTTATACTGGGCGCTAGTTGAAAGGCGGGAATAAAGAAATTTTGGTATATACATGGGTTTTTGAAATACTATATTCATCAACAAGGTTTGCATCGCTAAATGCATTAAGCAAAATGTAAGCACTCAATCAGCCTCTTTTTTTTTCTAAAAACCACGAGTGTAAATACGCACCAAATCATTAACTTTGCAACTTAAATTTTTAATCATCAAGCAGACTGAGAGCTGTGTACTGCTTACTGAATACTTAAAAAACTATGTTCAATAATTTAAGCGAGAAATTAGATAAAGCCTTACACGTACTTAAAGGCCACGGAAGTATTACCGAAGTAAACGTAGCGGAAACCTTAAAAGAAGTGCGTCGCGCCTTACTTGATGCCGATGTTAATTTTAAAATAGCAAAAGATTTTACCACTACGGTAAAGGAAAAAGCATTGGGCCAAAACGTATTAACAACGTTGCAACCTGGGCAATTACTGGTTAAGATCGTCAAAGATGAATTGGCCGAACTTATGGGTGGCGATGCCGAAGGTATTAACCTTTCGGGTACACCCAGTGTTATTTTAATGTCTGGGTTACAAGGTTCTGGTAAAACCACCTTTTCCGGAAAACTGGCACATTATCTTAAAACCAAGAAATCAAAAAAACCGTTATTGGTAGCCTGCGATGTGTATCGTCCTGCCGCCATAGATCAATTACATATTGTTGGAGAACAAGTAGGGGTAGATGTTTTTAGCGATAGAGGAAATATCGATCCGGTAGCCATTTCAAAGGCAGGTATTGCTCATGCCAAAGCTAATGGGCACAATGTGGTTATTATAGATACCGCAGGTCGTTTGGCGGTTGATGAGGTGATGATGACCGAAATATCAAACATCCATAAAGCCATCCAACCACAAGAAACCTTGTTTGTTGTAGATGCTATGACGGGGCAAGATGCTGTAAACACCGCAAAAGCGTTCAACGATGTGTTGAATTTTGATGGGGTTATACTAACCAAATTAGATGGTGATACCCGTGGTGGCGCAGCCATTTCCATTAAATCGGTAGTCAACAAACCCATTAAGTTTATTGGTACAGGCGAGAAAATGGAAGCCATTGACGTGTTCTATCCAGCACGTATGGCAGACCGTATTTTGGGAATGGGGGATGTGGTATCGTTAGTAGAACGTGCACAAGAGCAGTTTGATGAAGTAGAGGCTCGTAAACTTCAGAAGAAAATAGCCAAAAACCAATTTGGATTTGACGATTTCTTAAAGCAGATTCAGCAAATCAAGAAAATGGGGAACATGAAAGACCTTATGGGCATGATTCCTGGTGCTGGAAAAATGTTGAAGGATGTTGATATTGATGATGATGCGTTTAAAGGTATTGAAGCCATTATTCATTCCATGACGCCCAAAGAACGCAGCAATCCATCTGTTATCAACGCAAGTAGAAAACAACGTATCGGCAAAGGTTCTGGAACATCAGTCCAACAAGTCAACCAGCTTTTAAAGCAATTCGACCAAATGAGCAAAATGATGAAAATGATGCAAGGTGGCGGCGGTAAAAAGATGATGCAGATGATGAAAGGGATGCAGTAGGTTTCAATCTAGTCGCAGTCGCAGTCTCGGTTTTCAGTATTAAAATTAAACTTTTATGGATTTCAAAAAACTATTAGCTTATCAAAAATCTTTTGAATTGGCTATGTTTATTTTTGAAATATCCAAATCCTTTCCAAAAGAAGAAACATATTCCTTGACCGATCAAATAAGACGAAGTTCTAGGTCGGTTTCTGCAAACATTGCTGAGGCGTACAGAAAAAGAATCTATCCAAAACATTTTACGAGCAAACTTACGGATGCTGACGGCGAAAATTCGGAAACTAACTCATGGTTGGATTTTGCTTTAGCATGCAACTATTTAGATAAAGAAAAACATTTAGAGTTGACTGAACTAGGAATAGAAGTAGGGAAGCTTATAAATTATATGATTAACAATCCAAGCAAATTCGGAGTAAAAGTTGAGTAAACTGAAAACTGCGACTGAAAACTAACATAAAGCAAGAGTAAGTCGGCAGAGTGATAAACTGCGACTGCGACTGCGACTGAAAACTTATAAAGATGACCATTTTAGACGGAAAGAAAATCAGTAACGATATTAAAGATGAAATCGCAGAACAGGTAAGCGCTATGATTTCAAAAGGCGAAAAAGTGCCACATCTGGCAGCCATTCTTGTGGGAACCGATGGCGCCAGTATGACCTATGTAAACGCAAAAGTAAGAGCCTGTGAAAAAATAGGTTTCCAATCGACTTTAATGGATTTACCCGATTATACTTCCGAAGAAGAGTTATTGGCAAAAATAAATGAACTGAACACCAACAATGATATCGATGGGTTTATAGTTCAGCTGCCATTACCAAAGCATATTGACGAGCAAAAGGTTTTAATGGCGGTACACCCTGATAAAGATGTGGATGGGTTCCATCCTATAAATGTTGGTAAAATGGCTTTGGATTTGCCGACTTTTTTACCAGCAACCCCTTATGGCATACTCGAATTATTGGAACGCTACCAGGTTGAAACTTCTGGGAAAAATGTAGTGGTTATGGGACGGAGCCACATTGTGGGGCGTCCCATAAGTATCTTGATGAGCCAGAAACGAAAAGCTGGTAACGCCACTGTTACTGTGGTTCACAGTCGTTCTAAAAACTTAGCTGAAATAACTAAAGCGGCGGATATTATTGTGGCTGCGATTGGTATCTCGGAATTTTTAACGGGCGATATGGTCAAGGAAGGCGTTGTCATTATTGATGTCGGCATCACACGAGTACCGGATGCCACAAAAACAAGTGGCTACCGACTTGCAGGTGATGTTCATTTTGAAAGTGTGAGTAAAAAAGCCAGTTACATCACGCCAGTTCCAGGAGGCGTTGGCCCCATGACGATTGCTATGTTATTGAAAAACACGTTGTTGGCTAGAGAGCAACATAAAAAATAATCTTTTTTAATTTAATTTGCTATTAAGGTGTAGGCGTGTCTTTTCTATATTTAAGCATGGAAATACCTGCAATAAAGAAAACGCCTCCTAGGATGGTTAATGCCCAAGGACTCAAGGAAACCATGTTATTTCCAAAAATACCTAAAACGCCTATAATTAGGGCTATCATTCCGCCTAAAGTCAATACCATAGCTAAAATCCGTATCATTTTTTTTATTTTAAAGTTGTTTCGCTAAATTAATGTAAGTTAAAGGGTTTCAATTATAAAATTTCTAAATAGGTTATCATAATTGCCATTTTAAATCATCGATTTCAACCTTACAATCTGATTAAGTGGAAAAAAAATGTTGAAGTAATTTATTTGGCGAATAACTGCCCAATATCCTTAAATGCTTTAAATTCCAATGCATTTCCAGATGGGTCATAAAAAAACATGGTAGCTTGTTCTCCAACCAATCCTTTAAATCGGATATAAGGCTCAATAACAAACGTGATGTTTTTTGATTTTAAATTTTCCGCGAAAGCGTGAAAAACATCCCAATTGAGTACAACCCCAAAATGTGGTACAGGAACATCTTTTCCATCAACAGTATTTGTATGAAGCGATTTATTTTCTTCTTTGGGTTTAAAATGAATGACCAATTGATGACCGAAAAAGTTAAAATCTACCCAATGGCCACTGCTTCTGCCTTCTTCACATCCTAAAATATCTCTGTAAAAAAGCTGGCATTCGTTTAAATTGTAAACTGGTATGGCTAAATGAAAAGGAGAAACGGTTTCCATAATTCTATTTTCTATTTTCTATTTTCTTTGTTCTTTGTCTTTCCATCTTCGGTTTAAATACTTTAGCAGATTCACTTATCAAATTATTCAATTCCCTAAACTCTTCTTTGGTCAGCTCTCGGTATTCGCCAACAGGCATATCCAGTTTAATGTTCATAATCCGTACACGTTTTAAAGTTTGGACTTCATAATTCAAATACTCGCACATGCGACGAATTTGTCGGTTCAACCCTTGGGTCAGGATAATTTTAAACTCATAAGTGCCCAATTTTTCAACGGTACATTTTTTGGTCACTTTATTCAAATCCTCTAACGGAATGCCGCCAGCCATCCGTTCCACAAAGGTTTGCGAAATGGGTTTACCAACCGTTACCATATATTCTTTTTCGTGGTTATTGCTGGCACGAAGAATCTTGTTTACAATATCACCATCATCGGTCAGGAGAATGAGGCCTTCGCTGGGTTTGTCCAATCGTCCAATAGGGAAAATACGTTTTGGGTAGTTTATAAAATCAATGATATTGTCTTTTTCCACAGAGGTATCGGTCGTGCAAACAATACCAATGGGTTTATTAAAAGCCAAATAAACAAAGGCTTCGTTGGAGGCATTAATTTGTTTTCCGTCAACATGTACCACATCATGGGGCGCTAATTTTGTACCCATTTCTGGAATAACACCGTTGATGGTCACCCTGCCAGCTTCAATAAGTTTATCGGCTTCCCTACGCGAGCAATAGCCAACTTCACTCAAAAATTTATTGATACGTTTTAGTTCTATTTCCATGTGAATAAAAAATCAAAAACCATTTATAATTCTTTTGTAAATATGATAGTACATGATAATTTTTTTAAGGAAATATAAACAACATACTTTTAACAAATTTAAGCTTGTTGTCCGTTATGTGGACCTCACAGGTTTTCAAAACTGTGAGGTCTTGATTGCCTTGAAAATTGCAAGTGGTTTATTTCTCAAAATTAATTTGTCATGTACTTCAAAAAAATATAGTAATAATAAAGGTTTTGTTGCTAAATGCCCAATATGGGCTTCATGGTTCAAAAATACAACAAATCTAAGCGTTTAAAAACTCTAAAATATGATTGTAAACCGTTTCGTTTTTTAAACCATGACCGAGGCCAACCGTTTTTATGAGTTTGGAATTTTTATAGTATTTTGAAATGTGCAGAGCATCTTTATACGAAATGATTCGGTCTTTTTTATCGTGTATGATGAGTCCTTTTGCATGAATGTTCTTTGAGAAATTTTCAACGGTATAAAATTCAGGAAAATAACCAAAATGCTTTAAGTAATAGTTGTTAATGGCTTTGATAACCTTTTTGTTGTATCCCATTATTTTGACGTAATTATCAATCACTTCATCAAAATTTGACGGAGTACCCAACAATATTAATTTTTCGGTAGCAAGTGTATGGTTGTTAATGGCAAGGGCAGAAGCGGTGCCTCCAATGGAATGTCCGATGACAACCGAAGGATCAAACTGTTTAATAACCGCATAAATGCACTCCGAATACAAAACCGCATTGAAAATTTTACTTCCAGAATCGCCATGTGCAGGCGCATCAATAGCCATGATGTTGTAATGTTCGGACTTTAAAATTTCAATTAAATCTTTCCATCTAAACGCATTGCTTTCCCAACCATGGACCAGTAAAATAGTATCTTTTGTTCCGCTCCAAAGATATGTCTTTATGGAGACATCTTCATAAATAATAGTCTCTTGAATGGCAGATCTCAGATAGTTTTTTTCTTCATCATTCAGTTTGCCTTTTCGAGGTGTTGAAAATATTTTAACGGCCATTTTAGCGGCGTAATGGGGGAAAAGATAACTTGTGAAATTGATGAGTTTCCCAATGGTTTTTATAAGTTTTTGATTCATTTAATGCTCTCTGTTTACTGAATCCATAGAAAAGGCTGGGGTGCACACAGCAATATATTCGCAAACTTCGGTAAACGGATTGGAATATTGAACACGGGTATTTTTATTGATTTTAATGGATTGGCCAGCTTCTAAAACAACGGTTTCATTTTCTATAATAAACTGTTTTTTACCGCGGATTATAAAAGTATATTCGTCAAATTCCGGTGTTTGAAAAGGTTCGCTCCAACCAGCAGGAGCTATCATGTGGGCCATACTGAGTTGCGCGTTTCCATTGGTTGCCATTCCAAAATGTTCCTTTATAAGCTTCCCATCTGTAGTTGGAACCACAAAAGGTTTATTTTGTATGATGTAATTTTTTTTATTCACGAATTTCTAATTTTCTTCTAAACTTCTAAACTTCTAAACTTCTAAACTTCTAACATTGAACTTGAAACTTGAAACTTGGAACATTTTACTTCTAACTTCTAACTTCTAACCTCCAACCTACTTCAACGGTTTCTTCTTGATCATCCCTCCTTTTAAATCCTTCACAATACCCATGACTATAAAGGCTTTTTTATCAATTTTGTCAATTTCGGTTTGGAGTTTAGCAAGTTCCAAGCGGGTAACAATAGTGTAAATAATGTCTTTGTCATAACTTTTTCCGTGGGCACCAAATCCACCTTTACCAGCATAAATAGTACAGGCTCTTCGTAATTTTTCGATGAGCATGATCCGTAAGGCGTCGTGTTTTTCAGAAATGATGGTCACACCCACATATTCTTCAACGCCATCAACAACAAAATCGACGGTTTTGGCTGCGGACAAATAGGTTAAAATGGCATAAAGAGCGGTTTCCATCGAAAGAATATAGGCCCCCACAGAAAATATTAAAATGTTAATCAACAATAGCACATCACCAATCGTTAATGATAATTTTTTGCTTAAGAAAATAGCCAATACCTCGGTCCCATCAATAACGCTTCCACCTCGCATGGACATACCAATTCCCAAACCTAAAAAGAAGCCTCCGAAAACGGAAATCAATAATTTATCCTCTGTAATAGTAGGGTATTCCACAAAGTGGACCACAAATGCCAATAGCGCAATGGCGGCAATGCTTCGGATGGCAAATTTTAACCCGATGGTTTTGGACGCCAAAATTAAAAATGGCAAGTTGACCAATATCAAAAAATAACTTAAATCCAAATTTGTGACGTTCTGGAGTAAGAGCGAAATACCGGTGGCACCACCATCAATAAATCGGTTTGGCAACAAAAACCCTTTTAAACCAAAACCTGCTGAAAACACGCCAATGATGATAAAAATATATTCTTTAACCGCATGCGATATTTCCACCTGGAATCTTCTAACCAAAGGCACTATTTGCTTTTTGCTAACAGGTTTGTTCTTTTGTTTAGATTCAAGTCTTTTACGGGCAATGTCAACTAATATTTTTGAAAATATGGGATTCATTAATTTGTTTTGTATTTATAAAAAAGACACTATATTGATTTTTTCTTTATCTGAGCTGTTATCCATGACACCACTTTGTGTACCTCTTTGCTACTTTGTGCGCCTCTGTGCTATGGCTATTACACAAAGTTACACAGAGTTTTACACGAAGTTGCACAGAGCACTTAAAACAAAAAAACAACCTTTTACAGTATTATTTCTTCATAACCTTCGTTAAAATACCAAAAACACTACGGATAAAAGTAGCACTGGTAAGCACTTTTATCACAGGGTTCATTGCGGTGCTTCTTCTTGTGGAAGATGATGTGTTGCGTTGTTTGGATGCTGCTTTTTCAAGAGCTTCTTTTTCCAATATGGCTTTCTTCTTGGCATCTTCAGCTTCGGCTAAATCGATTTTTTTATTCAGCATTTCATAAGCACTTTCCCTGTCAATGGTTTCGTTGTATTTTTTAACGAGCTTCGATTTAGAGTTCAATGTCTTTAACTCATCATCGGTTAAAATATCCATTCGGCTCATAGGGGCACGCATCATGGTGGCGGCCAATGGGGTAGGACGCCCTTTTTCGTCCAAAGCAGAAACCAACGCCTCACCAATACCGAGTGATGTTAATACTTCGGTGGTATTGTAATAGTCGGAATCTGGATAATTTTGTGCCGTCAATTTAATGGCTTTTCTATCGTTTGCCGTAAAAGCGCGCAGGGCGTGTTGAATTTTTAAACCTAACTGACTTAAAACCGCTTCTGGGACATCGGTTGGGTTTTGGGTAACAAAATACAAGCCAACACCTTTACTTCGTATTAATTTTACAATGCTTTCTATTTGGTTTAAAAGGGCTTTGGATGCTTCATTGAAAATTAAATGGGCTTCATCAATAAAAATAACGAGTTCTGGTTGTTCGCTATCGCCTTGCTCCGGAAAGGTGGAATATATTTCAGCCAACAAACTCAACATAAATGTTGAAAACAATTTGGGCCGGTCTTGAATATCGGTCAATCGGATGATGTTGATATACCCTTTTCCTTCATTGTTGATTCTTAACAAATCTTGGGTGTCAAAGGAGGTTTCACCAAAAAATAAATCGGCACCTTGTTGTTCCAATTCCACCACTTTACGCAAAATGGACCCTGTGGATGCTGTTGAAATGTGTCCGTAATCATCACTAAACTCTGCTTTTCCTTCTTGGGTGGTGTACTGTAATATTTTTTTAAAATCCTTTAAATCCAGCAAAGGCATTTTGTTGTCGTCGCAGTATTTAAAAATAACGGCAACAACGCCTGATTGTGCATCCGATAAATCCAGAATCCTTGATAATAACACCGGGCCAAACTCACTAACGGTGGCACGTAATCGCACCCCATTTTGTTCCGATAAGGTTAAAACTTCCACAGGAAACCCCTTCGATTCAAATGGGATTCCAATTTTTGCATGGCGCTCCTCAATTTTAGGATGTCCAGCACTAGGTTGTGCCAATCCGCTTAAATCACCTTTAATATCCATTAACAAAACAGGAATACCTTTGTCACTTAGGTTTTCTGCCAACACTTGCAGTGATTTTGTTTTTCCGGTACCAGTTGCGCCAGCAATCAAACCATGGCGATTCAGGGTTTTCAATGGAATTTTAACCAAGGCGTCTGTTATGGTTTCACCATCTAACATGGCAGCTCCCACAGCAATAAAATCGCTTTTGGTAATATTGCCTTCATTTATATAGTTAAAAAAGGTTTCTTTCTTGCTCATATAGTTCTGTAATTTTTCATAAAAATACAGGAAATATAAAGAAGAAAAAAATTGGTTTTTTAATTAAAAAACAGTCGGCACTTTTTTAATGGGGATAAAGAAAATCAAACTATGGTTTGCTTATCTGTAAGCTTCATAAATTACAACAATATTATCTGTGCGGTTGGTTACATTAATTGTAAAACCTGTAGCATTAAAACTTGTTAAAGAAGCTGTTGTGAGTCCTAAAGAATCTCCATTGTTGTTACAATATCTTATGCCAATGCACTGGCTGCTAGAAGCATATCTTGATATATCATTAATAGAGGCTCCACTACCTCCATTAAAGATAACTTGCTGGTCAATAGTGCCACCATAATTGCTGGCAAATCCATTCATAGATCCGAAAACATTTTCAAATGTGTTATTATTGTTTGCAATACCATTATCAGAATTTAGATTATAGGTTTCTACATTGGCATACGCCACAAATTTAATTTGACGTGGTTGAAACGGCAATCCCGTAATGGTTTGAGTGCCAGTGGCAGTAATAATAAATTTTCCCATATAAGTAGTAGAAGCTAAATAGGCTCCAGAATCGGTGCCTGTTGAAATTAAATTTCCAGTATCGGCACTAACAACAGGATTTGTGGCAACGGTGGACCAAACAGGGGCACCCGATGTGCCGGAATTGTATTGAAATTTATTGGTGCTTGCATTATAAACGAGCAAGCCATTTGCAGGATTCGAAATCCCATTTCGCTGTGCCGTTGTTAATCGGGGTACCAAAACCCCTTGGGTTGTGGATTCTACATGTAGTATCGATGAATTATCTGGGGTGGTTGTGCCAATGCCTACTTGTGAAAACATATAGGAATAACAAAATAGCATGACTAAAATTAAGCGTGTTTTTTTCATTTGAGAGCGTTTAACAATTTACATTTATCGACCAAAGATACAAAAAATAAGATGAAATGCAAATTTAATCGATAAAAAGTATAAAAGTGTAAAATACGAAGGTTTCAATCTATAATTTAAATTGTTTGATTTCTTTAAATAAATGTACCTTTGCAAACTAATTATTTATAGATGAATCAAGACGTATTGACATTGGTTAATAAAGGAACCATGTTGCCTTTAATGGAAGCGTTTTACACCATACAAGGGGAAGGTTTCCATAAAGGTACAGCAGCATATTTTGTGAGGATAGGGGGTTGTGATGTGGGTTGCCATTGGTGTGATGTAAAAGAAAGTTGGAATGCCAATTTACATCCACCTACAGAAATTTCAAAAATTGTTGAAAACGCTAAAAAATACAGCAATACCATTGTGGTTACAGGTGGGGAACCCTTAACTTGGAACATGACGCCGCTTACCACTCAATTAAAAGCCGAAGGCTTGCAGATACATATAGAAACCTCGGGGGCTTATAAACTAACTGGTATTTGGGATTGGATTTGCTTGTCGCCTAAAAAAATGAAACTTCCCACTAAGGAAGTGTATGCAAAGGCCCACGAGCTTAAAATGATCATTTATAATAAAGACGATTTTCGCTTCGCGGAAGCACAAGCGGCAAAAGTGAATAAAAATTGTATCTTGTATTTACAACCGGAATGGAGCAAACGCGATAAAGTGATCCCTGAAATTGTAGAATACGTTATGGCAAACCCAAAATGGAAAGTATCGCTACAAACACATAAGTATTTGAATATTCCTTAAAACAAAATGATTAAAAAATGAAAAATCTATTAAGAATTATAGCGGCCGCTTGGGGTGCAAAAAAAATTGGTGGCGGCAAATGCGGATGCATCGGCACCATCTTTGTTTTCTTGATTTTATATTGGCTATTGGGCTATGTATTCAACGTTATTTAAATAATTTTTTCAACTATAAAAAGCATATAATTTGCGTTTCTATTGGTTTCTTTTTGAATGTTTTTTTTTTGAACTAGACACAACGGAAAACTACCAAAACAAAAAAATAATGTATTTTTATAGGTAAATAGTTGCACATGAAACGCATTTTGAAAACACCACTAGGAATAAAAAAGATCAACCTCTTGCGGTTTGGTCGTGATTTTAAGCCAGAAGAGGCCATTATTTTAAGGGACTATCTAGCCATAGAACGCACCCGTTTGGCAAACGAGCGCACGCTTTTGTCTTACATTCGTTCGTCTTTATACCTGTTGTTGGGAAGCATTGCGTTTTTTCAGTTAAAGGATTTTTCTAATTTTAAATTTTTGGCTATCTTGTCTTTGGTGTTCAGCGCTATATTTTTTATCATAGGCATCTATCGGTTCACCATGCTTAAAAAGAGTTTAAAGCGGTTGTATTATATTTCAGAAAAAGGAGAGTAACCCAATGGTAAGTAATTATTTATTGGTGTGCGTTAACAGCAAAAAAATAAGCCATCCTTAATAGGCTAGCTCTAGATTTTTTATTGAAAACCATAAACTGATTCACTTTGTAAACGGAACAGCGACCCTAACCGTTCCCCAGCCTAAATACATCGTACCATCATCGGTAAAGGCAATCGAAAAGGCATCTAAAGATTCTCCCGAACTTACAGGTGCCAAAACCCTAACAACATCGTTGGTTTCGTTATACGAATAAGCGCCCCAAACATTAATATCTTTATTTAAAATAATAGTCCATTCTTTATCTCCAGGAATCGTAAACAGCGAATATTCACCAGCTTTAACCGCTTTTCCTCCAATTTTCATGTCTTTGTATAAAGTAATGTTGGTGGCTTCGTTAGCACCAGTACGCCATATTTTGCCATTCGGCGCCAAAGTACTTAATGCTCTATCTTTAAGTAGCGGTCTGCTATACACAACTTTTACCAGTTTGTTTGGTTCTTTGCTGCTGCTAGGGTAAACGGTAGCGTCCATCGGGCTTTGATCTAAAGCGTTAAATTTTTGTGCTTCCATGTTAATAGATAAAAGCATGATAAAAACGCAAGCAATGCTTGTAATAAAGGTTGGTTTTTTCATAGTAAATAGTGTTTTTTTTTATTTCCACGAATTCAGATAATTATCGGAAGGAAATAAGTTCATTAATAATAGGGTTAAATATAAGTCTAAATAATCTTAAACTTTTTGTAAAAGTTGATATGGAATGTTAAAGTTTGCATTTTTTAGGATGAAAAAACATTCGTTTGTTTGGTCGCCTCCGGCAGGTTACCACAAGGGGCGGGCTTTTAGCTATACCTGCCGGCAGGTCTTTTGGTTTTTTGTCATTCCTGCCAAATCGAAGATTCACGAATTCAATATTATAAAAAAATGAGTTAAGTACATGACAAAATTTTAAATAAGAAGTTCAAATCATTAAAAATGAGTACCTTAATAATTCCTCCCCTTTTTTTAAGGGGTAGAGCCTGTACCGATTTTTCGGTATGCCGATAGGCGGAGGGGGTCAACGATAGAAGCTATTAAAATATCAACGAACTGTTTTTGTCATGTGCTAAAAAAAATGAGAGTTAATTGGTAATGCAGGAATCCACATCAAAGTTAGGGGGTTTGCCTTTAAGTTAAGTCTCTTTTCAAAGAAAAACCAAAAGGATGCCGCTGCAATCCCTAACGCGGGCATTCAAACAACAATTAATGTTTTAGGATTTGTAGAAGTTTTTTATGTAAAAATTTAAAAAAGCTTAAATGGGTTCCATATATACAATAATTAAGTTCAAAAGTTCTTCATTGATATTTCAGATGTTTTTTATTTTATAGGTATGGGTATTTAGGTCGCAATAAATTATCTTTGTTTAATGACAGAGCAAAATATTTTTATAGGAGTGAATTCAATAAAATTTAATCAGCGTTTTAAGGAAGTTCATGATATAAGAATTTTTAAAAGACTAATGTTGTCTGTTCGTCCCGATGATCTATCGGGAGCAGTCGAGGACTAAATTATTATATAAAATTTTGAACTTAAAAGACCTACAAAATACATTCCACAAGAAATTGGATCATTTATATGAAAAAGAAGAAGTTGACAGTTTCTTTTTTATGTTGATTGATGCATATTATAAAGTGTCCAGACTTGAATTGGCAATGAACCCCCAATATTCAGTAGATCATGATGATGCTCTTTTAAGTGCTTTGGAATTATTAAAAAAAGAACAGCCTATACAATATATATTAGGGGAGACCGATTTTTTCGGATTGCCTTTTAAAGTGAATGCGCATACGTTGATTCCTAGGACCGAAACCGAAGAACTTGTTGAGTGGATCATTTCTAAATTCAGAATTCAGAATTCAGAATTCAGAATTTTGGATATAGGAACGGGGAGTGGTTGCATCGCCATTTCTTTAGCGAAAAACTTACCGAATACAAAAGTTTATGCATTGGATGTTAGTAAAGAAGCATTAAAAATCGCTCAACAAAACGCCAAATTAAATAATGTGAACGTTGTGTTTATAGAGGCTGATATACTAAACCCTGAAGCTTGGAATTTGGATTTTAAACATTTGGGTTTTGATATTATAGTATCAAACCCTCCGTATGTTCGAGAAAAGGAAAAACTGCTCATGAAACCAAATGTTTTAGATAATGAACCACATTTGGCATTGTTTGTAAATGATGAAAATCCGTTACTTTTTTATAAATCCATTACACAATTTGCTATTGTTAATTTAACCGATCATGGGATGTTGTTTTTTGAGATCAATGAGCATCTTGGACAAGAAATGATTCGGTTATTGGTCGATAATGATTTTAAGGACATCATATTAAAACAAGATATTTTTAAAAAGGATAGAATGATTAAAGGGGTTTGGAATTACGATTAACGAGTTACGATTTTTGATTAACGAACTAGGGGGCTTTATGGCGCACAGTATGAATATAGAACAGCAAATAAAAAATTTACGCAACGAGTTAAACCAACACAATTACAATTATTATGTGCTTGATAATGCCACCATTTCCGATTACGACTTCGATATAAAACTAAAGGAGCTTCAAGATTTAGAAGCAAAGCACCCCGGGTTTTTCGATGCCAATTCCCCAACGCAACGTGTAGGAGGTGAGGTTGTGAAGAGTTTTGAAACCATTCCGCATGAATACCGCATGTATTCGTTGGAGAACTCCTATTCCAAAGAAGATTTACTAGACTGGGAAACACGAATAAAAAAGCTGATTGACGGTAATATCCAGTACACTTGCGAGTTAAAATACGATGGCGCTTCCATTAGTTTAACCTATGAAAATGGGTTTTTGGTAAAAGCCGTAACCCGGGGCGATGGATTTCAAGGTGATAATGTAACCAGCAATATTAGAACCATAAAATCGGTGCCACTTCAACTAAAAGGTGATTATCCACCAAAATTTGACATTCGCGGGGAAATTATTTTGCCGTTTGAAGGGTTCATTAAAATGAACGAGGAACGTATTGAAATTGGCGAAGAACCTTATAGAAACCCTCGAAACACCGCATCGGGAAGTTTAAAATTACAGGACAGTGCCGAAGTTGCAAAACGCCCCTTGGAGTGTTTGCTTTATAATTTAACAGGTTCCAATCTTGGGGTCAATTCGCAGTTTGAAAGTTTAGAAAAGGCCAGAAATTGGGGATTTAAAGTTCCCCATGCAGCTAAACTTGCCCATTCCATGGACGAGGTTCTTGAGTTTATTGATTATTGGAACGTCCATCGCCATGAATTGCCTTATGAAACCGATGGGGTGGTTATAAAAGTAAACAATTTACAGCAACAGGAAGAGTTGGGCTATACCGCCAAAGCACCGCGCTGGGCCATGGCGTATAAATTTAAGGCAGAACAGGTTTCAACAAAACTGAACAGTATTGCCTATCAAGTGGGGCGCACGGGTGCCATTACACCTGTTGCCAATTTAGAGCCTGTTGAACTTGCCAGTACAACCGTAAAAAGAGCGTCTTTGCATAACGCCGACCAAATCGAAAAACTGGATATTAGAGTGGGCGATGAAGTATATGTGGAAAAAGGCGGAGAGATTATCCCCAAAATATTGGGCGTCGATTTAAGTAAAAGACCGTTAGATTCTAAACCAACTGCATATATAACCCATTGCCCCGAATGTGGAACAGAACTGGTAAGGCAAGAAGGTGAAGCACAGCATTATTGTCCCAATTATAATGGATGCAACCCTCAAATAATTGGGCGTATCCAGCATTTTATTTCGAGAAAAGCCATGGATATTGAAGGTTTGGGAGGAGAAACCGTGGCGCTTTTGGTCAATGAAGGATTGATTTCCAATTATTCTGATTTATATGAATTGACCAAAGAACAAGTGATTCCATTGGAGCGGATGGCCGAAAAAAGTGCCGATAATTTAATACAGGGTATCGAACAATCCAAAAACATTCCTTTTGAACGTGTTTTGTATGCTTTGGGAATTAGATATGTGGGTGAAACCGTTGCCAAAAAATTAGCGAAGCATTACAAAAGTATGGATGCCATTCAAAATGCTTCGGAAGAAGAATTAGTGCATGTTGATGAAATTGGAGTAAAAATAGCTGAAAGTGTAAAAGCGTTTTTTTCTTCAGAAGAAAATATTCGTATTATTGATAGATTGAAAGCATTTGGGGTCCAGTTGGAAATTTCTGCGGATCAACTTATTGGGCAAACCGATAAATTAAAAGGACAGAGTATCGTGATTTCAGGGGTTTTTGAATCGCTTTCCCGTGATGAGTTAAAAAAACTCATTGAAGATAATGGGGGTAAAGTAAGCAGTTCCATTTCATCAAAAACAAGTTTTATTGTAGCGGGAGATAATATGGGACCCAGTAAAAAGAAAAAAGCGGATGATTTGAATATTTCTCTAATAAACGAAAATGAATTCTTACAAAAAATAATATAATTCGTTATTTCATCGATTAAATGTAATTTTTTAACGTTTAATAGTAATATATTGTTATATTTGTTTATTAACCAAAAAATGCTATTATGTACAAGTCGAAAGCCTTGGTTGGTTTATTGTTAGTAGTTTATATACTTTGTGTGATATTCCAATTTTATGGAAATGGCTATATGTTTGTTTCACTAAAGTCAATTATTCTGCCCATAATTACTTTAATATATTTTTTAAATGTAAAAAAGAAAACCTTGTTTTTTACACTTTTCTTAGTATTTTATTCTGTTTCAGACTTGTTGGTGTTTTTAAAACCCTATACCTCACAAGCAATTGATTATTATTTAGGGAATTCGTTGTACATTCTGTCTTACATTTGTTTATTGATTGAGATATCCAAGTCAGTAAGTTTACCTTACATACTAAGACATTTTAAATTGCATATACTGGTGTTAACAATTTTAAACGTTTACATAATATATGTTTTGCAGGTTATTGTTTATTCCCGTGCTTTAATAACCAATGCTTATTATCTGGAATTGATGTACAATATTGTGGTGCTAATGCTTTTATCGGTGTCACTTATAAATTATTTTTATAGAGATAATATCAAGTCTTTATATTTGTTTTTAGGCGCTCTGTGCATTGTGTTTGCAGAAGTCATTTGGGTAGCCTATACCTATATTTCAGAACGTAGTTTGCTTAATATTGTCTATATTACACTGTATGTTTTAGCCTTTTATTTTTTCTTCAAGCAATCTGAAATTCTTTATGAAGAAAGAGATAATTCAAATATGTTACTCCAATAATCTTTCATTGGTCGCAGGCGCTATTTGAAACTATGCACTTATAATGGTACACTTTTATTTACTATTTTATAATCTCTGTGGTTATTAGGGGTGCACGACAAATTTTCCTAAAACTGGAATCTTGACCTGCAAGTCCCGATGGCAATCGGGATCGAAAACCTTGTAGGTCTTGAAGGATAAATCCTGAGCCCAAACCATATTTGTTATCGGATGAATTCCGAAAAAGGGAAATTTGTTGTACACCCGGTTATTAGTTGACTATTGGATTTTTAAGAAATTTTTACCAAATAATGCGAATCAAGTGTTGAAAAGATTAAACCCCATTACGATTTTTAAGACAATATTAGGGGCGTTGGCCCTAAAATCGTCGCAGATAAACGTTAATCAAATAAAAAGGGGCGTAGCCCTGCTATCTTCGTAAAATAAAACGATAACGAGCAAAAAAGATATAGCCCTCAAATCTAATAAACATGGCAAACACGTACACAATTGTTTTATCAAAGATGTTAGGGCTAAAGCCCTAAGCCATCATCATGGCTCATTTTGCTGCTAAGACTACAGGGCTAACGCCCCTAAGCCAAGCGCGCACTCCAATTTTCACTCGGCTGAATAGTTACAATATTTTAACCCTTAATTCGCATAAATAACAAACCTGTCTGCCGTCAGGTAACTTATTGACCTAATAACCGTTTGCAATTCCATTTCTTTTCAATCCCGATCTATCTGGACTATGGATTTTAAGTATAGTGAGGGAAAAATATCATTTTGCAGCCAATTGAAAAAAGTTTAAACCAGTTCATATAGTGGTTTAGTTTATAAAAATCAACATGGATCTTTAGGCGATTTTTGTTATCGTTGCTTAATGATTTTTTTAAATAATCCGACAAACGACATGTTTTAATGATTTTAATCGATAAAAAGACAGATTAAGACGTTGAAATGAACTTTATTTTTATATTTGATGCAACCTACTTATGTGAATATTGTGAAAACTTGGTTTAAACTTTCTTTTAACAGCGTATTTCTTGGAGCTTTTATCTTATTGATAGCCATTAATATCATAGGATTTGTTAAGCAAGATGCCTTGATTATGCAAACGGCCATGCCATTATTTATACCAGTTTTATTGATTTTCTTTTTTGTTAAGTATAGATCGTTAGGGATCATGTTTGTTTCTTTCTTGGTGTTTTCTTTTTTAGGAGATATTTCCTCTATGTTTTTGGCAGAGGACAGTTTAATTCAGACCTCCAGTATTTTGTACTTATTGAGTTTCTTGTATTTAATACTTATGGTTGTCCCTAAATTTAAATTCCATCATCTCGATAAAATAATAGGTATCTATTTATTAGTGGTTTTAAGTATAAATCTATACTTTCTGTACACTTTGTATATAGTAATGAAGGCTGTAATTCCAAATCCTACCGAAGTACTTTTATTCGGAATTAAAAGTTTGACATTGATTGTTCTTGGTTTTTTGGCTTTTGCCGTGTATTTAAATACGCAAACCAAACAATCGGTGTTGTTTTTAACCGCTGTGCTTTTCTTTAGTTTATCGGCTATGTTGAATTATATAGGTATGTATTACTTTTACAATTGGAGCTTTGATTTGTTGCAAAGAATTTTATACGCCATTGGGCTCTATGTGATGTTTAAATACATCATTGTGCAAAATGCAAACAAACAACCTAGGCAACCAGTATTGATTAATGAAAGTTACTCATCCGAGAATTTATTGGCCTAAACGATAATAGAAGTGCCGTTTGCGGATTTATTTTTGTCGGTATCAAAATAAAAATCGATTTTACCCAAATAAATACCATAGCATCCTACTTGGTTTACAAGCATGTTTTTGCCTTCTATATTTTCAACAATGGTCGGTTTTTTTAAAAAAGTATGCGTGTGCCCACCAATAATCAAATCAATGTCTTTTGTTGCAGCGGCCAATTTTAAGTCACATATTTTATTTGATTCGTTTCTATATTCATATCCTAAATGCGACAAACAAATAATCAAGTCGCACTTTTCATCATCCTTTAAAATTTTGGCCATTTCTTGAGCCATTTCAACCGGATCCAGATATTTAGTTTCCTTATATAAGCTTTTAAGTACCAAACCTTCCAATTCAATACCCAATCCAAAAACACCAATTTTAATATGGTCTTTTATAAATATTTGGTAAGGTTTTGTGTGGGTGTTTAAAATAGTGTTTGAAAAATCGTAATTGGCAATTAAAAAAGGAAAATCCTTATGGGGGTATTGTGCCAATAACCCATCTAAGCCATTTGCGAAATCATGATTTCCTATAGTTGATGCATCATATTTTAGTTTGCTCATCAATTTCAACTCTAGTTCCCCACCATAATAATTGAAATAAGGAGTGCCTTCAAAAATATCGCCGGCATCCAATAAAAGTGTGTTAGGGTTTTCATTCCTAATGGATTCTATTAAACTGGCTCTTCTGGCTACACCGCCTTTGTTGGCATTTCTACCTTCATTTGGTCCAAAAGTATCAATGTAGCTATGTACATCGTTTGTATGTAAAATGGTTATTTTTGATATTTTCGTTGAGGTTGTAAATGATGTAAGTCCAAAACCACCTATTGCTACTAAGGCGCCTGCAGACGTTTTTTGTATAAAATCCCTTCTTTTCATGTGTTTATATTATTGTTTTTTAATTGTCACATGGTGCTTCCATATAATCATTATCTTGGGTATTGAAAATTCGTTATGGAAGTTTCATGAATTAATCTATTTGGACAAACCTATCATCAATAGCAGGCTTGATGGTATCAATTTTTTTAACGTAATCAATTAAGATATTTCGAATGTGGTAATTTAACGGATAAACGCCTTCATTTGGTATCCAAGAATCAAGTCTTGAATTGTACATATAGTCGCTAATAGCCAAATAATATGTTTTTGAAGTATCTATTTCCTTATTATTTATAGTTGTTTCAACCAAGTTGTAATTTTTGTCAATTACAATTTTGATTTTGGAAATAGGATGCGCTTGTTTATTTTCGACTATTTCTTTGACAAGACCCATTATTTCATTGCCCTTATAAGCAATAATATATATGTCATTATCAAAAGGCATTATTTCAAAAATGTTTCTAGTCGTTACATTTCCTTTTGGTATTATAGAACGGATGCTTCCGAAATTGAGAAATACAAAATCGATATTTTTACCAGTTCTACTTTTAAAAATGGGGTTGGTTTCTTCAAAAACGGCATCCGCCATAAAGTTTCCAATAGCTGTGTTAAATTCGCCATCAGTTTTAGAATACGTACCAATGGAATACGCCAAAACACTGTCTAGATCTTTTTCAATATGGTCCCTATATGGTTTTATAAAAGCATCTATGTCATTATTTATGGATAAGCTATCTGAAATAGAAATTTGTTTCCCTTCAATTTTGGTCAAATATTCTTTGGGATGCTTACAATTGAAAAAAAGTAATATATATAACAAATAAATTAAATATGTAAACCGCATCTTTTTAATGGAATTTTTTAAATGTACTTTTGCTACCTTTGCCCAAAGCATAAAGATAAATGATTTTAAAAGGTTTTAAACAAAAATCTATTAAAAAGCGCATCAATAAATTGTTATCTGTTGAACACGAAAATGTTAACAACGATACCATTGAAAGCATTGGCGTTATCTTGAATATTGATGAAATTGACGACTTTGAATGGTTTAATGGATTAGCAACCCATTTAAATGTGCATCTTAACAAGTTAAAGATTATTGCCTTTTCGGCAAACAAAAAAGAGACCCTAAAATCTTGGGATGTTTGCTTTGACCCTAAAGATTTTGGCTGGTTTGGAGCCATTAAAAACAGCGAGCTACAAGCTTTTTTAGATACTAGGTTTGACGCCTTGATAAGCTATTATGAAGCAGATGTAACAGAGTTGAAATTACTAACGGCTTTATCAAAGGCTAAATTTAAGATCGGGATTTCAGGTTGTGATGAACGTTTGAACGATTTGATCATCCATACCAACTTAAAGGAATTTGACGTGTTTAAAGCGGAAGTTTTTAAGTACCTAACCATATTAAATAAAATTAAGAATGAATAGTAAGTTTCTAGGAACTGGAGTTGCTTTGGTTACACCTTTTAAAAACGATTTAAGTGTAGACCACGAAGCCCTAGCCAATATCGTGAATTTCAATATTGAAAATGGCGTAGAGTATTTAGTGGTTTGTGGTACCACTGGCGAAAGTGTTACCATTACAAAACAAGAAAAGAAAGCCATTATAGCAACTATTTATAAGGCTAATAACGGTCGCGTTCCTATGGTTTTGGGTATTGGTGGCAATAATACGGCTGAGGTTATAAATGAAATAAAATCAACCGATTTAAGTAACATTGATGCCATTTTATCAGTGTCTCCATATTATAGCAAACCTACGCAAGAAGGTATTTATCAGCATTTTAAAGCCATTGCGGAAGCGTCGCCTATTGATGTGGTTTTATACAATGTTCCAGGACGTACTTCTAGAAATATAGAACCGGAAACTACCTTAAGACTAGCTAACGATTTTAAAAATGTGATAGCTGTAAAAGAAGCGGGAAACAATGTGTCGCAATATTTACAATTGATAAAAAACAAACCAGAAGACTTTTTAATAATTTCTGGTGATGACGATTTAGCTTTAGGCATTGTTTTAGCTGGTGGTGCTGGGGTTATCTCTGTTATTGGGCAAGCATTCCCTAAAGAATTTTCCAATATGATTCGTTTAGGTTTAAAGGGCGATGCCAAGGAAGCTTATAAACTTCATTACAGGTTAATGGATGTTATCGGTTATATTTTTGAAGAAAACAATCCTGCCGGAATCAAAGGTGTTTTTGAAGCTTTGGGTTTATGTAAAGACCGTGTAAGATTGCCATTGGTGCCAGCATCCAATCAACTAAAGGAAAAAATCAAATCATTTGTAAATAAGTTTTAGAGCAAATGTTAAATGTGTATTCTGTTAAATATTACTTAAACCTTAAAATACCTGCATTTAAGCCATTATTTTAGCGGTGAAATAATATTTTTAAAATCCATATTAATAACTTAATTTCGCATCTTGTTAAAAATTTATGAAAAATTTTATTTATATAATAATTTTACTACTAACTTTAAGTTCTTGTAGCGAATATCAAAAGGCTTTAAAGTCTGAAGATATTGCTGCAAAGTTTAAACTAGGGGATTCATTATATAGCCAAGGTAAATATGCTAAAGCCAATAAATTGTTTGCGCAGATAGTGCCTAACTATAGAGGGAAACCACAAGCCGAAAAACTGATGTATTTATATTCACATTCATTTTACAAAATGAAAGATTATTATACTGCGGGTTATCAGTTTGAGCGTTTTGCTTCCAGTTACCCAAAAAGTGAAAAGTTGGAAGAAGCTTCTTTTTTAGGCGCAAAGAGTTATTATATGCTGTCTCCCGTTTATACAAAAGATCAAAAGGAAACTAAGGAAGCTATTGAGAAACTTCAAAACTTCATCAATGTATTTCCGGAATCCGAATATTTGTCCGAGGCCAATAAATTAGTTCAAGAATTGGATTTTAAGTTGGAAAAGAAAGCGTTCAGTATTGCGAAACAGTATAACACCATATCAGATTATCCGGCTTCTGTTAAGTCGTTTGATAATTTTATTATTGATTTCCCTGGTTCTTCATTGCGTGAGGAAGCCCTATTTATAAGGTTTGATTCTGCATACAGGTTGGCAGTTAACAGTGCAGAATTAAAAAAGACGCCAACAGGAATCGTTTATTTGAAAAAAGATCGCCTAAAACAGGCAAAAGAATTTTATACGTCGTTTAAAAAATCATTTTCTAACTCCAAACATATTGAGGAAGTCGATAAAATGGCGGCAGTATTGGATGAAGAAATTAAAAAATACAGCACTAAAAGTTAAATTACAATGAGAATGGATTTAAAAAAAACCAATGCACCTGTTAACACCATTACGTACGACAGAAATCAAATTGACGAACCAACAGAAAACATTTACGAATCAATTTCAATCATCGCTAGACGTGCAGAACAAATTAACACAGAGATTAAAAAAGAATTGATCGATAAGTTAGAGGAATTTGCTACTTACAACGATAGTTTAGAGGAAATCTTTGAAAACAAAGAGCAAATTGAGGTTTCTAAATTTTACGAAAAATTGCCTAAACCACATGCTTTGGCTGTTCAAGAATGGTTAACGGATAAAATTTATTTTAGAAATACTGAGGAAGATAATCAGGAATAATTTCTAAAATTTCAATGTTATTTATTAAACTCCAAAACGATATAAATATGTGGTTTTGGAGTTTAATTCGTATAAACCATAAAAATTCTGAAAACTGTTTTTTATGAGTATTTTAAGCGGAAAAAATATATTATTAGGAATAACTGCTGGTATTGCCGCTTATAAAACCGCTTCATTGGTTAGGTTGTTTGTAAAATCGGGCGCCCATGTAAAAGTGGTTATGACGCCTGCATCAAAAGATTTTATTACTCCTTTAACCTTATCAACACTTTCAAAAAATCCTGTTTATTCATCTTTTGTAAATGAAGATGATGATAACGCTGTTTGGAACAGTCATGTAGATTTAGGACTGTGGGCAGATCTGTTCGTCATCGCGCCGGCCACCGCCAATACCTTATCAAAAATGGCGAATGGTGGTTGCGATAATTTACTATTGACAACTTATTTATCGGCAAAGTGTCCCGTATATTTTGCGCCAGCCATGGATTTGGACATGTACAAACACCAGAGCACATTACATACTTTTAAAGTGTTAAACAGCTATGGAAATATCATGGTTCCCGCAACAAGTGGGGAACTGGCAAGTGGATTGGTAGGCGAGGGCAGAATGGCAGAACCTGAGGACATCGTATCTTTTATAGAAAATGATATTCTACAAAAACTCCCATTAAAAGGAAAAAAAGTGCTTATTACGGCGGGTCCAACGCATGAAGCCATTGATCCGGTTCGGTTTATTGGCAATCATTCCAGCGGAAAAATGGGTTTTGAAATTGCTAAAGCATCGGCAAATCTGGGTGCAGAGGTCATTTTAATTACTGGTCCAACCCATCAAAAAATTCAACATAGTCTTATTCAAGTAATTCCTGTTATTAGTGCTTCCGACATGTATAACGAAGTGCACAAATATTTTGAAAATAGCGATATCGCCATACTTTCTGCTGCCGTTGCCGATTATAAGCCAAAAGAAGCAGCTTCCCAAAAAATAAAAAAGAACGAGACAACGTTAACTATAGAGTTGGAAAAAACGAAAGATATTTTAGCTTCTTTAGGAGCGATTAAAAAAAATCAATTTTTGGTTGGGTTTGCTTTAGAAACGAATGATGAACTTGAAAATGCAAAAGACAAACTAAAAAGAAAGAATTTAAATTTAATTGTTTTAAATTCGTTAAATGATACCGGTGCAGGTTTTAAAAGTGATACCAATAAAGTTACTTTTATTGACGATGAATATACCGTAACAGTATTTCAATTAAAGTCCAAAGCAGATGTTGCCAACGATTTACTTAATAAAATTTTAGAACAGATCAATGCGTAATATTCTCATATTTTTAATGTTTGGTTCTGTGGCGATTGGGTTTTCACAAGAGCTAAATTGTAACGTGGTTGTGGATGCACAACAAACAGGTAATGAGAACTTCCCCATCTTTAAAACATTGGAAAAGCAATTAAAGGAGTTTGTTAACAATACCAAGTGGACCAACAAAACCTTTACTGCCCAAGAGCGCATAGACTGCAGTATGGTTATAAATATTGTAAATTATAGCGGGGAAGCGTTTCAAGCCTCTTTGCAAGTACAATCTTCAAGACCCGTTTTCGGCTCCTCTTTTACTACCCCGATTTACAATTTTAATGATAAGGATTTTAATTTCAGGTATATAGAATTTCAAAATCTCATTTTCAACCCAACCCAATACGAATCTAATTTGGTGTCGGTTTTGGCATTTCATATTTATATGGTTTTAGGGCTGGATGCTGAATCTTTCGCTGAAAATGGGGGTGAACCGTATTTTAAACAAGCACAGACCATAACCAATTATTCGCAACAAGAGAACTTTAAAGGTTGGAAACTTGAAGATGGTTTACAGAGCAGATTTGCACTTATAGATAACATTTCATCGCCCACTTTTAAGGAATACAAACAAGTATTGTACATGTACCACCGAAAAGGGTTGGATGTGATGAGCGGGAATGTGAAAGACGGAAAAGAGCAAATAGCAGCCTCTTTAAAATTGTTCCAAACTATGAATGGGCGCCGACCAAATTCCTTTTTACTGCGTACATTTTTTGATGCCAAAGCAGATGAGATTGAGCAAATTTTTAGCGATGGCCCTAACGTAAACATTGCCAGCGTAAAAGAAACACTTCAAAAAGTAGCGCCCATGCACAGTAGCAAATGGCAAAACATTAAGTTTTAGGTAGGAAGGAGATAGAAGCCCGAAGACGGGAGACCGAAGACCAATGCAACTGAAAACTGAGCCTGCAATTGAAAATTACTGAGACTGCGACTGAGAACTTGAAACTTTGAACTTGAAACTTTGAACTTAGAACTTTTAAATGTTAACATCCCTTTCCATAAAAAATTATGCCTTAATCGATACTCTTCAAGTAGATTTTAATGATGGTTTTTCAATAATTACAGGTGAAACTGGTGCGGGAAAATCCATTCTTTTAGGTGGCTTATCATTGATCCTGGGGAAGCGTGCCGATTTAAGCAGCTTAAAAAACACCGAGGAAAAATGCGTTATTGAAGCGGTTTTTAATATTTCAAACTACAAATTGCAAGCGCTTTTTAAGGCTGAGGATTTTGATTACGAAGCACAAACTATTATTCGTAGAGAGATATTGCCTTCAGGAAAATCTAGAGCCTTTGTAAATGATTCGCCCGTAAATTTGAATGGTTTACAATTGTTGGGAGAACGACTGATCGATATTCATTCGCAACACGAAACCTTACAATTAACAAGCAACGGGTTCCAGTTTCAAATTATTGACGCCTTGGCAAATAATGATGAAACACTTCAAAGCTATAAAATAGAATTAAAAGGCTATAAAAAACTAAAAAAAGAACTTCAGGAACTTCTGGATTTTCAGGCAGATGCCATTAAAGAGCACGATTACAATTCGTTTTTATTGAATGAATTGGTGGAAGCCAATTTAGTCGATGGCGAAATGGAATTACTTGAAGAGGAATATGAAACCTTAAATAATATTGAAGCCATCAAGGAAAAACTTTCTGAGGCCTATTTATTACTGAATGAAGAGCAAATCGGGATTATTTCTGCCCTTACTTCCTTAAAAAACACGTTTCAAAAGCTATCTGGTTTTTCGTCAAAATACGAAGATTTATTCAATAGGGTAAATAGTAGTCTTATTGATATGGACGATATCTATTCCGAAGTAGATGTGTTGCAGGAGCAATTGGAAGCAGATCCCAATAGGTTGGAAGTGGTCGATTCTAAATTGAGAGTGCTTCATAACTTGATGCAAAAACATGTTGCGAATAATATTTCAGAATTAATCGACATTAAAAATCAACTGGAAGAAAAGGTGTCTTTTACCGAAAACCTGGATGACTCCATTCAAAAGAAACGGTTGGAAATTGATGCAAAAGAGATCGAACTCAATACGATTTCCAATGACATCCATAATAAACGAACTGCCATTATTCCGCAGTTAAAAGAACAATTGGAAACTATTTTAGGAAGTTTGGGAATGCCCAATGCACAGTTTAAAATAGAGATAATTTATGGTGAAGAATTTTTTGCCAACGGAAAAGACGATTTGTCATTTTTGTTTTCTGCCAATAAGGGAGGCAATTTTAATGAGCTTAAAAAAGCGGCTTCAGGTGGTGAATTATCACGTATTATGCTGGCCATAAAATCGGTATTATCAAAATATATTCAATTGCCAACTATCATGTTCGATGAAATTGATACAGGAGTTTCAGGAGAAATATCCAATAAAATGGGAGATATCATGTTGCAAATGAGTAAAACGATGCAAGTATTCTCCATCACGCATTTGCCACAAATTGCCGCCAAAGGACATTCGCATTTTAAAGTGTTTAAAGAAGATGTAAACGACGTAACCCAAACCAATTTGGTAAAACTAAACCACGATGAGCGCATTGTGGAAATTGCACAAATGCTGGGAGGATTGGAAATGTCGTCATCAGCCATCGCACATGCAAAAGAATTACTCAATTAAAAAGTTTAAAGTTTAAAGTTTTAAAAAGTTTAGTATTTTTGAACTTTAAAACTAACTAAGATAACAATTACCCGATTTTCCCCTTTGGGGAAATGTCCGAAGGACAAAGGGGCATAAACCAAAAAATATGGCATACAACTTACTAAAAGGAAAAAGAGGGATCATTTTTGGAGCATTAGACTCTAATTCAATTGCTTGGAAAACAGCCGAACGTGTTCATGAAGAAGGGGGAACATTTGTTTTAACCAACGCACCGGTTGCGATGCGCATGGGACAGATAAATGAGTTAGCTGAAAAAACAGGGTCACAAATTATTCTTGCCGATGCGACTTCTGTGGAGGATTTGCAGAATTTGATTGAAAAATCTACTGGGATTCTTGGCGGTAAATTGGATTTTGTATTACATTCCATCGGGATGTCCATTAATGTTAGAAAAGGAAATCACTACACAAATCAAAATTACGAATGGACACAGAAAGGAACCGATGTTTCTGCCATGTCTTTTCATAAATTGATGCAAACACTTTACAAGCAAGATGCTATGAACGAGTGGGGAAGTATAGTGGCGTTAACCTATATGGCGGCACAACGTGTGTTCCCAGATTATAATGATATGGCAGATAATAAAGCGTATTTAGAAAGCATTGCCCGTAGTTTTGGGTACTTCTTTGGTCGCGATAAAAAGGTACGTGTCAATACTATATCCCAATCGCCAACCCCAACCACAGCAGGTAGTGGTGTAAAAGGTTTTGATGGGTTTATTGCCTATGCCGATAAAATGTCGCCACTTGGTAACGCCACGGCTTTAGATTGTGCGAACTACACCGTGACCTTGTTTAGCGATTTAACAAAACGTGTTACGTTGCAAAATCTATTTCATGATGGCGGTTTTAGCAATATGGGCGTTAGTGATGCTGTAATGAGTACCTTTATGGGAGAAGAGTAAATATGAGCACCAGACCTCACGGGTTTTGAAAACCTGTGAGGTCTTAATAAATAAAATCTAGCCACTTGCATAAGGTGGCTTTTTTGTTTTGGTTATATTTGTGTTAGCCACAAGGCAAGAAAAATCGTGCTAACATTAAACATCTCGCTGAATTTCGTAAATTTATAAAATGAAAAAACAGCGAATATATTTTGACACGTCAGTTTTTGGTGGATATTTTGACAAAGAGTTCGAGGAATTTACCAAACCTCTATTCGAACGAATAAACAACGGCGAATTCAAAGTGTTGCTGTCTGCTGTTTTGCAAAGAGAACTTGAACCTGCACCAGAAAAGATTGTCAATCTAATTACCAATCTGAAAAGTGAATTTACGGAATTCCTTGATGAAGATGAAGATGCGGTGGATTTGGCGACGGAATATATAACTGAAAAGGTTGTCGGACAAACAAGTTATGCGGATTGTCTGCATATTGCTCTTGCTACAATAAACCGAGCTGATTTGCTCGTAAGTTGGAATTTTAAGCATATCGTAAACATAGAGCGGATACGTGGCTACAATTCCATCAACATAAAAAACGGATATAAACAATTGGAAATCCGCTCGCCAAGAGATTTAATGAATTATGGAAACTAAAACAAAAAAAGGATTTGATGCTGTCAAATTTGCGAGAGAACAAAAAGACAAATTGAGCGCTGAATTAGCAAAAATGACCAAAGAAGAAATCGTTGCTTATTTCAAAAAAGTAAGATTGGAAAGCCGGATAAAGCCCTGTGGCTAACACCGTATATAAAACATAGTGCGAGCCGTTGCTAACACGAAGGTTCGGGCATTTTTGCGAGGTCGCCATCCCGATAGCTATCGGGATTAAATTTGGCTAATTGAGAAAGAAAGGTAATTAGAAAAATTTAAAAATTCGGCTTGTGCCTATCCGAAACGTAACTGCCTATTTTATGCACTACGTTTCATATACAAGACCGTTGGCAACAATTTGAACAAAACGAAATTAATCAACACAAAAACCAATTTATTATAAATTTTTATGGATGAGTACATGACAAAAATTGAAAAATAAATGTTATATAACTAATTGTCAGCAGTTTAATAATCTCATGTGTTCCAGACCTGTCAGGTTTTAAAAACCTGACAGGTGGGGTGTCAAATTTGAAGTATCCAAAATTTAAAATTCCGTTCTCTTTTTTATCTTCATAATGAATTTAAAAATGACCTAAAGTCTTTATTTTACTAACTTTTTAGGTTTTAAACACCGAAAAAGTTTAAAAAACAGACCGAACGATTTTTTATGAATACGCACAAATTTGACATCCCACCTGACAGGTCTCAATTTCAGTGGGATTAGTACCATTTACAGAAGGTCAATCTAATTTTTTGTCATGTACTTAATTTTTATGGCTAAATATTTAAGAACTTCTAGCATTACAGCAGAATTAGAAAACTTAATCAGAGATGCAAGAAAGGAACTTTACATTATAAGTCCTTATCTGAAACTTTCTGATAATATGAAAGAATTATTAAATGATAAAGAAAGAGAGAAAGTAGATGTTAGAATCATTTTTGGAAAACAGGAACTTGCACCAACTGAAATGAGTTATTTAGAAAAATTAAAGTATGTAAGACTATATTTCTCTAAAAATCTTCATGCAAAATGTTACTTGAATGAAAATAAAATAATCATTGCATCAATGAATCTTTATGAATTTTCTCAACAACACAACCGCGAAATGGGAATTTTAATTGATACTGTAAATGAGGAAGATAAAGAAGTATATGATGATGCATCTAGTGATATTGAATCAATTATGCATAATAGTGAGGATTTCTCTTATATACAAGCTCCACAAAAAATATTAAATGAAGAAAAGGATTCTGGTGCTTCTAACACTAGAAGAGAAGAACAAAAAGTACATAATTATGCAAATTCAAAATTATTAACAACTAAAGAATTATCACAAAAAACTGGACTCAGTAGCCGAAAAGTAAATTCTTGGTTTGTAAACAATAAATTAATGTAAGAAAAAGATTATGATTGGTTTGCGACAAAAAAAGGAAATGAAATAGGAGCAAAACAAATGGAAGGTTCTTATGGCAAGTTTATCATTTGGCCAGAAGAAATAATTGCTGAAATAAAAGAATAAATACTTTTTACACTTAGAGTTAAAATAATTGCTCGCTTGTTGCCTACTTTGAATATTCTACGGATTTTGTTTTACTAAGTTTATTATTTGCACGCTCTAAAATCATATACAACCTGTTACCACAAAAAAACTTGCACAATAAATAAAATGTGATAACTTTGTAATTACAATATAAGGTTATGGAAACAGCAATTATAAAAATAGGAAATTCAAAAGGATTACGTCTAAGCAAAACGATTTTGGAAAAATATAATATTAAGGACAAGGTTGAAATGATTTTGGAAAAAGGACAAATTATTTTGAAACCAATTGATACTCCAAGAAAAGATTGGGACAAAGCTTTTGAAAAAATGCACGCAAACAACGATGACCAACTCTTGTTCAACGATGTTTTTGAAGAGGAGAATTTTGAGGAATGGAATTAAAACAATATACCATCGTTCTCGTAAATCTTGACCCAACTATTGGTAGTGAAATCAAGAAAACCCGTCCTTGCGTAATTATATCACCCAATGAAATGAACAAGTTTTTGAATACCATTGTTGTTGCACCCATAGCAACGAATTTGCAAAAGTATCCAACACGCATTGAGGTAGTGCATAACAATAAAAAAGGGATGGTTGCCATTGACCAAATTCGGACTATTGACAAAACACGTATCATAAAAAAGTTTGACCGATTAGCAAAATCCGAAATACAAAAATGCAAAGATATTATCAGAGAAACTTTTGTGGACTGAAAATAAAAACTGTATTACCACAAAGGGTTAATTAATCTAGTGCGAACATTTTGACCAATAGCTAAAAATAAGGAATTTATTTTTTCATATCTTCTATTTATTAGCGTTTCAAAAAAACTGAAAATCTAGCCACTTGTATAAGGTGGCTTTTTTGTTTGGATTAGTTACATTTGTGTTATGAGTAAATGGCACTATTGAAATGAAAGTTTTACTTCATTTAGCAATTATTTTATTTCTGACTGTTTTAACACAGATAGGAGGTGTTATTTATTTAATAACAATTTTAATAATTAATCGAAAGTCAGAAAGAAAAAGATTGAAAAGAACGTTTACGTTTTTGCTTTTATATGCTTTTACAACTTTTATGATTATTCCACATGTAGCAGAAATATTTGGAAGGGAAAAAGTTAAAGAGACTGAAATAATTAAGGCAAATACATTTTTTACAAAACTTTTGAATCGGAATTATGTGAAGCCTGAATTAAATATGTTACTTCAGAAAATTTCAACTGATTTCAGGGAAAGTCATCAAGGAATTAATATTGTTTATCTAGATGCAAATTTCCCATTTATTAACAAATTCCCACTCCTTCCTCATTTGAGTCACAATGACGGGAAAAAAATAGATTTATCTTTTATATATCAACTGGAAACGGGAGAAATTACCAATAAAAAGCCTTCTATTAGTGGATATGGAGTATATGTAAATCCAAACGAAAACGAAATAAAGCAATATCAAATTTGTGAAGAAAATGGTTATTGGCAATATGATTTTTCTAAATATTTGACTTTTGGAACAATTAATAGGGATATTCAGTTTTCACAAAATGCCACTAAGGATTTAATATACTCAATTATAAAACAACAAGAAACAGGAAAAATTTTCATTGAACCTCATTTAAAAAACAGAATGAAGTTAACGAGTGATAAAATTAGATTTCAAGGTTGTAGAGCCGTAAGGCACGATGACCATATTCATGTTCAACTAAAATAATTAGGCACATAATTATTTGATTAAAAATTTATTAACATCAAATTATAAAAAAAAGCTCCTTAAATAATTCCTCCCCTTTTTTCAAGGGGAGAGCCTGTGCCGAATTTATTTCGGTATGCCGATAGGCGGAGGGGTCAACTTTATTAGTTATTTTAATCATATGAGATTATTTTTATCATGCACTAAAATTAAAAATATTAAAAACTTAAAATAGCGAACAAACTTTTTTATGCCATTACAATTCTCATTCATCATTCCCGTTTATAACCGTCCCGACGAAATACAAGAGCTTTTACAAAGCTTTGTAGGATTGAAAACGACCACGGATTATGAAATTGTTATTGTTGAAGATGGTTCCTCCATTTCTTCCAAAGAAGTAGTGGAAACTTTTAAGCAGAAACTAAGCATATCTTATTTTTTTAAAGAAAATTCAGGACCTGGAGATTCCAGAAATTTTGGTATGAAACATGCCAAAGGTAACTATTTTATTATACTGGATTCCGATTGTATTTTACCGGAGAATTATTTAAATGAATTTGAAAAAAGCTTAAAACAGGATTATGTTGATTGTTATGGCGGACCCGATGCTGCACATCCATCATTTTCCAATTTGCAAAAAGCCATCAATTTTTCCATGACGTCTTTTATTACCACTGGTGGTATTCGAGGAAATAAAAATAGTGTGGACAGGTTTCAACCTAGAAGTTTTAATATGGGTATTTCAAAAAATGCGTTTTTGGCTTCAAACGGGTTTGGTTTTATACACCCCGGTGAAGATCCCGATCTGTCCATCCGCCTTTGGGATTTAGGTTTCAAAACAAAACTGATACCCGAAGCATTTGTATACCATAAGCGACGGATTTCTTGGAGTAAATTTTATAAACAAGTACATGAATTTGGTTTGGTACGCCCCATTTTAAACTTTTGGCACCCTTCAACAAAAAAAATCACCTATTGGTTTCCGAGCTTATTTGTTTTAGGTTTTTTATTTTCAACTTTATTGTTTCTTTTTAATGTAAAAGTCTTTTTATTGGTATATGTTTTTTATTTTGTGTTCGCATTTATCATCGCATTAATATCAACAAAAAATGCAGTAGTTTCAGTGTTGTCATTAATCGCCATTGCGGTTCAGTTTTTTGGTTATGGCTATGGGTTTTTAAAATCGACTTTAGCCATTAACTTATTTAAAAAAAATCCAGAAACATATTTCCCTAATTTGTTTTTTAAATCGACATGCTAAAAAAAATAAAGTCCGACATACTCGCTTCCATAAAGAACAAAAGAATAAATGTATTTTTTTTATTTTTATTGTTGGCATTTATCATTTTAATATTTACCAAGCTTTCCAAAGAATATACCAACACCATTACATTTGCTATTGAAAAAACAAATGTGCCGCCGGAAAATATTATTTTGAATAATAAAACGCCGTTAAACATCACTTTAAAAACCCATGGGTTTAAATGGCTTAATTATTACATTTCCAAACCAAAGATCAAAATTGATTTTGGCAAAGATGTTTATAAAAAGGATTCAGTTTTTATATGGCATAAATCAAAAGTGTATTTAGAAAACACCCAATTTAATAAAAACGTGCAATTGCTTAATATCTCTCCAGATACGTTGTTTTTTAATTTTAGTGCCAACATGGTAAAAAAAGTCCCCGTTAAGTTGGATGCAAACATTCAATTCAGTCAAGGCTACGATGTTTCAAAATCGTATGTTTTGCAACCCGATTCCATTGTAGTGATCGGTCCAAAAAAGGTAGTGTCCAATATCGATTTTATTGAAACATCAAAATTTAATTTAAAAGAAGTAAGATCGGATATTTCAGAAAGCGTCAAACTTAAATTTCCAAAAAACAGTCCAGATTTAACGTACTCCACTAATGCCATCACCTTGAAAGCTACCGTGGAGAAATTTACGGAAGGCACTTTAAAGATCCCGGTAACCATGTTGAATGTACCCAACAATATAAAACTTAAATACTTCCCTAAAGAAGTAAACGTGTCCTACTATGTAAGTTTAAACGATTTTAAGTCCGTTTTGGCAAAAGATTTTAAAGTGGTATCCGATTTTAATAAGGCCACAAGCGAGCAATCGTTTATAGTGCCAGAGATTGAAACGTTTCCAAAAGTGGTAAAACATGTAAAAATCAATCAGCAGCATATCGAATTTATAATAATAGAATGACTATAGTTGGCTTAACAGGAGGTATAGGAAGTGGTAAAACTACCGTTGCAAAACAGTTTACGGATTTGGGGATCCCTGTTTATATTGCCGATGAAGAAGCTAAAAAACTCATGGCAAGGTCTAAAATCATTAAACGGAAACTCATTAATCTGTTTGGTAATGATGCGTATATAAACAATCAATTAAACAAACCATTTGTTAGAAATATTATTTTTAAAGATGCATCCTATTTGCAAAAAATGAACGCTATTGTACACCCAAGGGTTGCTGAACATTTTGAAAAATGGGTGTTAAAACAAGATGCACCCTACGTAATAAAGGAAGTGGCTATTTTATTTGAGAGCGGTGGTTACAAACAGTGCGATTTTGTTATAACCGTTACCGCTCCCAAACAACTCAGGATAAAACGTTTGTTAAAGCGCGATGGTTCCACTGTTGAAACCATTGAAACCATTATGAAAAACCAATGGACGGATGCCCAAAAAGTGAAGCTTTCACAGTTTGTAATTACCAATACCGAACTTGAAAAAACTAAAAATCAAGTGGTTAAAATACATCAGGAAATTCTTAAACTAATATAATAAACATAAAATTTTAACATTTTTGTTAATGTAAGGTTAAAAGGCAATAACCCTAAATGTTAAAATGTTAATTTTGACCGATGAGCAAAAAAATATTCGTCCTATTGATCATACTAATGAGCTTGTCTCTAATAGGAATTATTTTTGTACAGGCTTATTATATCAATGCTTCGGTAAGCAACGAAAGGGAACGTTTTAAGTTTAATGTCAATAAAGTACTTAATTATGTTTCCAACACTTTAGAAGACAGAGAGAAGGCTGAATATGTTTACAAGCTTCAAGACCTAATGTCCCAGGGAGTCGCCGTTGATACTGCCGCCATTCGGAATTTGTACATAATTCAGGAAGATTTTGACTCTAAGGAAACCGTTGTTTACAGAAATGGTACTTTAGAGGAAAACTATAAATTTAATTCGTCGGTCTTTGACATAGGTTTAGATACCATTAACGTAAAGCGTATTTTAAGCGAACGTGAAACCAAGGTTTTTAAAAATACGGGTTCGGATATAGATTTCGATCTAAGCTCGAAAGACAAGTTGCTGTTGTTGGATAAAATGTCCAGCACCGATAAAATCATTTTTGAAGATGTTTATAAAGATTTGGCTTCCAGATTGCCCATCCATAAACGGGTGGCCAAAGAAGAAATTCAGGAACTTTTATCCACTAAGCTGAAAGAAGATGGTATAAATATCGATTTTGAATTTGCTATTTACAGTAATGATTTAGCAACCAGGATACGAAGCGATAATTTTGAAAACGATAAAACTTCACCATTTAGCGTACACATGTTTTACAATGAAAATAATCAGAGCTCGTACAAACTTTTGGTAAATTTTCCAGATGACAAAAAGTTTATATTATCGTCCAATATGGGAATGATTATATTGTCAATAATTTTTACGTCCATCATTATTATTGCTTATGGCAGTGCTTTGCACCAATTAATCAAACAACGTAAAATTTCTGAAATTAAAACAGATTTTATAAATAACATGACGCATGAGTTTAAAACGCCCATAGCCACTATAAATTTAGCCTTGGACGCCATTAGAAACCCAAAAATCATAGATGATAAAGAAAAAGTATTGCGCTACCTTGGCATGATAAAGGAAGAAAATAAGCGTATGCATGCTCAAGTAGAGAACGTTTTAAGAATATCTAAACTAGAGAAAAACGAGTTGAATATAAGTAAGGATAGGTTAGATTTGCACGAGATAGTTGAAGATGCCATTACACATGTTGAATTGTTGGTTGAGGACAGACAAGGTTATATCAAAACTTTTTTTGATGCACCAAAATCGTCTGTATTGGCAAATGAAACCCATTTTACCAATGTGATCGTGAATATTCTGGACAATGCCATTAAGTATTCGCCAGATGCACCAAAAATAGAAGTGTACACAGAAAATGTTGGGAACAATATTTTATTGAAAATAAAAGATCATGGTAGCGGCATGAGCAAAGCGGCTGCCAAACGGGTGTTCGAAAAATTTTATAGGGAACACACCGGGAACATTCATAACGTTAAAGGCCACGGTTTAGGTTTGGCCTATGTAAAACGGATTGTAGAAGACCATCAAGGTCATGTATCAGTAGAAAGTGAAAAAGAAAAAGGAAGCACCTTTATAATAAAGCTTCCAATAATATCATAAACATGGAAGAGCAAAAAAAGAGAATTTTATTAGTTGAAGACGACCCCAATTTTGGAACCGTTCTTAAAGATTATTTAATGATGAACGATTACGATGTGGTCCATGCTAAAAACGGTATGGAAGGATTCGAAAAATTCAAAAAAGACGATTTCGATTTATGCATCTTGGATGTTATGATGCCCTATAAAGATGGGTTTACATTAGCAAAAGAGATACGCGAAAAAAACACCGATGTACCAATCGTTTTCCTAACCGCTAAAACGATGAAAGAAGACGTGTTAAAAGGCTATAAAGTGGGTGCGGACGATTATTTAAACAAACCTTTTGACAGCGAAGTGCTGTTAATGAAAATAAAGGCCATTATACAACGTAAAGCCACTGAAACCATTTCAGACAGCAAGCAATTTGAGTTTAAAATAGGTAGGTTCGATTTGAATTCCAAACTGCGTTTTTTAAAATTTAATGGTGGCGATCCCATAAAATTATCACCAAAGGAAAACGAATTGTTGCGCTTATTGGCATTGCATGAAAACGATTTAATGCCTCGGGAATTGGCACTTACCAAAATTTGGAGAGACGATAATTACTTTACCTCGCGTAGTATGGACGTGTATATTGCGAAACTGCGTAAATACTTAAAATTGGATGATAAAGTAGAAATACTTAACATCCACGGAGAAGGTTTTAGATTGGTGGTAAACTAATTGAAGCTTTTACTTTCACATAATTAAAATCCAGCAATAAGCTGGATTTTTTTGTTTTTGGACGTTACACTAAAAAGGGTCGGGCTATACATTACAATCTTTTTAAAATGTCATAGCGAGGACGAAGGACGAAGCTATCTGTCAAATATTTGTTCCGTCCAAAATTTGTTTTTCACATCTATTAAAAAGGATTTTCATTTCTATCCCTAACGCAAATAAAATCGTAACTAACAATCAACCTTTTTGTTATATCTAATAATTGATTTTTCGTTTAATGTTCATGTTCTTGGTAAGTTGCGTGTTTGTATGTGAGGATTTCTGCAGGAAAATAAGGATGGGCAGGTAAACACGCAAAGTCCTTAAAGTAAGTCTAAAAAAGCAATTTTTAATTTGTTATATACGCATGTTGTGCCTTGTTGTTTATTTCCGTTCATATTTTTTTATCATATCTCCATATTCATCGAGTGTAATTATTTGATAAATTTCAAAATAGTATCTCGGTAAATCCGTTCCGTTATAGTTGTTCCTTACAATCTTACCGAATACATTAGCTCTGTTTAAATTTCTCAAAGCATTCTCATCTGATTTGTAAAGTTCTTTATCAGAGATTATTTCAAATGCCATTTCCTCGGAAATCGTTGGGTAAATTTTATAACTGTTTTGCGAGAAGTCGCCAAGGTCAATCCCAATAATTGGAAATCTATAATTTTTATAGTCATTTAAAACTTCACGAATATTATAATCCCATTCAATCGATTCGTCAGGTAATACTAAATAATTTTCAAATTTATTGGGGAATTTTTTAAGTAATTCGAAATCCTTTATTGTTAAAACGGAAGTCAAAGTATCTTTGATAAAATTTGATTGAGTTGTTTGTTCTTTGTTTTTGTTTAAAGTTAGTTTATAGAAAGATTCAAAGTCATAAGGCGATGTGTATTGCTCATTTCCTCGATAAATATTTCCTTTATAAACAGCTAAAGTAGAAGCACCACCATCTACTAAATAGTCAAATACATTATTTAGGGTGTCAGCTTTTATTGTGAAAACTGTAACTCCATTGCCTAAAGTTCTGGTTGCTCCAAAATTTGTCTGTGTCAAAAGACTGTAATCTATTATCAAATCAGAAACTCCATCTTGGTCAATGTCCGAATTAATTACATTTTTATTTAATTGAACTTCGTCTGGTGGAAATCTCTTTTCCAAAATTCCTTTGTGATATTCTAAAATTCTACTCTCTAAAGATTGGGCAAATATCTGTCCCGTAAAACTAAAAAGAAATAAAAATGTCAGTATAATTTTCTTCATATTTGGTTTTTTTTCAATAAGGCACAACTCGTTATATAGTTACTTTTATCGTCCATATCCCGTAAATAGGTCAGGATATGGTACCTTTTTTGTTACTGTTATCCTGTAAATATAATTAATTTTTCCTACGGAAAACCTAATAGTTTTCTATTGGCTGTTTTTATATCTTCATCATCAATCTTAAACAGGAAAAACAATATACTGGTACGCCCCTAAGTAGCGAGTAATAGTTCTATTCATATTTAAAATATCAAAAGAAACTTAGGTTTTTATAGTTTCGAATGTATAGCGAACATAATTCCGTCTCAATAAATTGTGTTCAAAGTTAAACGAATTTATAATTTTTTCCGACAAAGTCATATTGAATTTTTTTGTTTTCTTAGGCAGTTAAGATAGAAAATTTAGTATTTATTATGTTGCGTGTTATAGCCAGTGTTTATTATTGATTTTGGTTTGCGTCAAGCAGCCAATTAAAAACATTTAGGTGTTTTACTCCGCTTCGGTTTTGAGTAAACGAATCTGTTGTAAGCAAATATTTAGGATAATTGTCATTGATTTTTTCTAATGCACCAAACTCTCGCTCTACGGTACTTTCGTTAGTTATTTGCCATGCTACTTGGTAGTATTCGATGTCGCCTGTGGAAGTTTTGCATACAAAATCTACTTCGGTGTTGCGTGTTGTTCCTGTCCAAATTTTGTTTCCTCTGCGTAGAAGTTCAAGATAAATAACGTTTTCCAATATATGTCCTCTGTCAGTGGTTCGTTCTTTACCAGCCAAAATATTTAGCAAACCAGGATCTACCAAATAATATTTTTCTTGTGTAGCCAATTGTTTTTTGCCTTTTAAATCA
The DNA here is from genome assembly GCF_052728615.1 of Mariniflexile sp. Classification (NCBI taxonomy): domain Bacteria; kingdom Pseudomonadati; phylum Bacteroidota; class Flavobacteriia; order Flavobacteriales; family Flavobacteriaceae; genus Mariniflexile; species Mariniflexile sp. The sequence goes on from NZ_JBFVFE010000004.1 coordinate 71,231, forward strand.
AAACGGTTTACTTTGTAAAACACAAAACTTGCCACCAAATATTCCAAATAATTTTCAACGGTAGCGTGGTGTGTGTATTGTTCGTCTTGTTTGAGTGCTTTGGAAATATTACTTGGGGATAGTGAATTGCCAATATTAGAAGCTACAAATTTTACGATGTTACTAAAAGCCCGTTTGTCGTTTATTTGGTGGCGTTGCGTAATATCTTTTTCAATTATGGTAGTATAAATGGCTTCCAAATATTCATAAATTTTATCGAAACCACCTTCACGCAATGCTACGCCTTTGGGCAATGATGTTTCGTTTATATAATCAAAAAATAAGGCTTCGTAATTAAGGTATTTGTTGCTTGTGTCTATGCTACGTGCCATTAAATACTCTTTAAACGAAAAAGGTAAAATTGAAATTTCAATATAACGACCACTCAACAAAGTTGCCAACTCACTACTAAGCAAAAAAGCATTTGAGCCTGTTATGTAAACATCTGTATTTTCCGTGGCGAAAAGGCCATCGACTAATTTTTCAAAAAGCGTAATATTTTGTACTTCATCTAAAAAAATATAGTTTGGTTTTTCCGATTGTAGTTTTTTCTTTATCTCAAAATAAATGTCACTCCACGTTTTGTTTAAGTAGTTTTCAGGCAATTCAAAATTGTAGAACTGAATTTGTCGTTTACCAATACCTTGTTTTTGCAGTTGTTCACGGTAAAGTTCTAATAAAGTACTTTTACCAGATCTACGTAAACCGCATATTACCTTTATAAGGTATTCATCTTTGTAAGCTAGCAGTTTTCCTATGTACTCTTTGCGATTTGTATAACTATTCATATTCAAATATATAAAATAAATTATCAAAACTTGTATTTTTTACAAGTTTTGATAATTAAAAAATATTTAGAAGAATGAATTATAAATGTAAAATCACAATATCCGCTTACTCAACCAATCCTTAAGTTCATAAAAATTTTGAGGTGCCACGCCATGTCCCACAGGAAATTCAGAGTAATTGTTCTTAATTTTTAAACTATTTAAAAACGGTGCGGTTTGTCGCGCCCATGCCACAGGGATTACTTGGTCCACACTTCCGTGCGAACAATAGAAATCTAAATTGGAATAATCCTTTTTCTGTATATCCTCAGGCAAGATATCTTTGTTTATATAGCCACTTAAAGCAATGATGTTTTTCACTTTTTCAGGATAGGTCAATGCCACGGCGTAACTTAAAATACTGCCCTGGCTAAAGCCCAATAGGGTTACATTGTTTTTATCAACAGGATATTCGGCAATAGCTTCATCTATAAACCTCGCCATTAGATCCCGCGATTGTGTTGCTTGTTCGTTGTCGTTCCATCTGCCTTGTTCTTCATCAAAATTAATGGCATACCACGCATTTCCGTAAGGTTGCATAGGGTAGGGCGCTCTTGCTGAAATGATAAAAAGTTCCGCTGGTAACTCAGAAGAAAATGAAAACAGATCGTTTTCATCGCTTCCATAACCATGCAACATAATTAATAGGGGCGCATTTTTTTGTAGTGATGATTTCCGAACGATGTGGTGTAAAGAGCGTGATGTATTCGTCATAGTTATTTTCCTAAATTAGCAAACCATTTTTGAAATAATTCTCCCATTAGTGGCACCGTTTGGTATTTTCCAGCAATGGCATTTACAAACCCGTATATAAACAATACGCCAAAAAACAACCAAAAACCAAAAGTGGCAAACCAACTATCCAATCCGCTAACCACCCATGCCAAAATAAAATACATGGCCCACAAGCCTAATGCCTGCCTAACATGAAAACTGGTAAAGTTGTTTTTTTTGTCGTTATTCATAAAATAGGCGATGATGGTGCCAATAATGGTTAAGTAGCTAATAATGGCCAATCCTTTTCCTTCTTCAATCTCTTGCTCGGTCATAATTATGGGTTTAGAAAAACCTTATTGTTGGATATGATTCCGTACACTTTCCCTTTTAAGGTTTCATTTTCAAAAATAGCATTTTTGGACTTGGAAATAATATTTTTAATTGAAAAGATATATTTGGAATCTGGATTAAAAAGCGTGATATTCAATTTGTTGCCGATATTGATGGGTGTTTGCTCCAAACCAAACCTCAATTTTCCTTTGGTTAAAACCTCAATGGTTTTTTTGGTTGTAAAAATGGTTTGCAATGCGCCAAAAGCAGATTCCAATCCTATGCTCCCGTAAGCTGCGTAATCAAATTCTATTTTTTTATGTTCAATGTCGAGTGGAGTGTGGTCGCTGGTTACCATATCAATGGCGCCGTCTTTAACAGCTTCTATTAAAGCATCCACATCTGTTTGTGTTCGCAAAGGTGGCAACACTTTAAAATGGGTGTTAAAATCGGTTAATCTCGCATCGGTAAAGTATAAATTATGAATGGCAACACTACAGGTAACGTCCAGTTTTTTCTTTTTGGCTTCCCGAATCAATTCCACCGATTTTGCGATGGAAATGGTTGGGATGTGTAATTTGCCACCTGTGTATTCCAATAAAAACAGATCGCGCGCCACTTGCATTTCCTCGGCTAAGGCAGGAATGCCTTTTAAACCCAATTTGGTACTTGTGATGTGTTCGTTCATAACCCCGTTTCCTGCAATTTTGTTTTCTTGCGGAAATGAGCATACCAACCCATCAAAATTACTGGCGTATTGCAGTGCTATTTTCATGAGGTTAGGGTTTGAAATCGTTTTTTTATAATCGTAAAATGCCACAGCCCCAGCAGTGTTCATATCGAACAATTCCGCTAAATCCTCACCTTTGCTGCAATTGGTCAATGCCCCAATGGGCAACAGCGTAACCGCATGATTTGCGGCTTTTGAGTTAACAAAAGTAATGTCGGCATTCGAATCTATTACCGGATGGGTGTTCGCATTCATTGCCACGGCTGTAAAACCGGATGCTGCTGCCGTTTTTAATCCGTTTACAATGGTATCGCGTTCTTCAAAACCAGGTTCCCCAAAACTAACGCTACTATCAAACCAACCTTGCGAAATATGCAGGTTTTCAAAAGTGATTTCTTGATATGTTTTTGGGTTTTTAATGGCCTTGGCAATTTTGGTAATCACGCCGTTTTCAACCAAAATATCTTGAGTGGTGTTATGAAACTCGCTTTTAGAATCGATTATGGTGGCAGATTTTATAAGTATGTTCATTTAAAGTATTTTAATATGAGCATTTCAATAATCAATAACGCTATCGCAAAAATAACAAACCATTTCCACAAGGCATTCACTTTTGTGTCACTTTTTATGGTATCGAAAATTTTACTAATGGAATCGCTGACAGTTATGTTTTTTGACCCGGAAATGGTTCGGTAAACCAAAGTGCTTTCATCTCTATTATAATTATAGCTCACGTTATTAATGGTTTCCTCTTTATTTTTAATGGTATAAATACCTGATTCGTAAGGAGTTTCAAGAGTTGTTATCACTACTTTATCATTAAAATACTGCTGTTTGGGTATAATGTTTACATCTTTTTTAGCAAGCGATAAAATATGGTCTTGCTGTAATTGGGTTTCTACATCAAAAGCATTTTCTGTTCCAATGGTGTAATATAAAGCGGGATTTTTAAAACTGAATTTCCCAATATTATAAAGTGTCGGCACAATTAAAGGCGAGTTTTTAAAATTGGAATTAGCGGTGTTTAAAGCCGAGGTAAATACAAATAGGTTGTTGTTTTGGTATAAAAATGGTTTGCCATCCTCAAATTGTAAAATGCTGGAAACCTTGTTTGAAGCAACATTATAAAAACTGTTCACTTTTGGATATTGAAAATTACTGACTTGCTTTTCAAACACCCCATTGCTAAACAGGGGATGCGAATAGTTTATGGTTGTGATGCTTTTTTCAGTCTCGGTTAGGCTATTGAAATTGGAGCCGTAATGAGTTAAAAACGTGCTATAAGATGCTTTTTCAATGGTTTTTGAAGGAATGACCACAACCGAACCACCTTGTTCGGTAAACGATTTCAATGCGACAGATAAAGCATTGGGTATGCTGTTCAATTCGTTTAAAACAATCAACCGTTGCTGATTGATGATGTTATAATCCAACTGATTTGAAACGGTAGAAGTGACATTGAATTCATTCGCTGAATAAATGCGTTTTAAAAACGAATCGTCCTCAGCATTTATAACCAGCACGTTTACTTTGGACGTTTTATTGATATTGAAATAAAGCGTGTTATCAAATTGCAAATTGGCATCGTCAATGGTTATTTTTCCGTTGATTTCCTTACCAATAGGAAGTGAAAAAGTCGTTTCTGTTTTATCGTTGATGGCCACTGATGTTTTTGCAATAAGCACCTCATTATTGAACAAGGAAACGGGTAGGTTTTCAATGGCAGTTCCGCTGTTTTTTAAAAGGACTTTTAATTGGATGGCAGTAGCAGTAGTTTCAGAAATGTTGGCACTCTCAATAGTTATATTAGTAGTGTTAATGGGTTCAAGTTTAACTAAATATACATAAAGCGTTGAGTCTGTTTTTATATTAAAATCATTCCCATCTTGTTGAAAATCAGAAATAAAAACCAAGTTTTTTAAAGTATTGGTTTGCTTGCTGAAAAACGTCCTGCTTTTTAATAAAGCGGCTTCAAGCGATAATTTATTTGAAGAATACCCCATCTGTAACAAGTTGTTTTTAATGGCTTTTAAACTGGTATTTCTAAACGTGTCATCGTTGGTAATTAAAGATATATTTTCATCTTCGGGAATATTACTAATAATATCCTGCACTGCACGTTTTAAAAGTTCGCCTTCGCGTCCTTTAGCCTGCATGCTAAAGGAATTATCCATATAAATAACCGTTTCTTTTTTAGTGTTGAAAGCGTTTGTGTTAGAAGTGAAAGGTTGTGCGAAAGCCAATACAATAGCGGTAAGCAATAAAAGCCGTGTACAAAGCACCAACCACTTTTTAATTTGGGAACTTTTACGTGTTTGTAAAGTAGCTTCCTTTAAAAATGCCACGTTTGTAAACGCCACTTTTTGGAATTTCCGTAATTGAAATAAATGGATAATAATGGGGATGAGCAGTAAAAATAAGGCGTAAAGAAGTTCGGGGTGTTTAAACTGCATTGTGTGTTATATTTTTCAAAACTACATATTTTTTTTTCATCTGTGGGTATTTATTGTTTTTTGCAGGGTAAACGTATGAGTTTATTTACCGCAAATTCGCAAATTTATTCATCAATTATTAATAAAATATAAATTTTTAAGAAAAAATCTGCGACACGAGCCTGAAAGAGGGAACTGGCGAAGCAATTTGCGGTTGTTTTTTTACTCATGCGTTGCCAGGTTCTTTGAACCTTTATTTTTTAATTATTTTGTAAAATGAAATGTATCAAGTTTATTTTTTATAAATTTCGCTTACCGGTTTCGCTTCATTCCAAAATTTAATTAAAGCTTCGTTATCCAACATCAATTGGCACAATCGTTCCATCGGCGATTTTTCGAGCCATATTTTTAATTGTAAATCCTTAATATTTTGTGGCGTATCAGTCTTTTTTTATATAAGATTAAAGGTTTTAAGGTTCAATTTTAAAATCCATTCATTTATATAATCCCAATTTAAGGTTTCTAAGTATGAAAGATTTATTTTCACGCTTCATTAAAAGGCAATTTTTCAAAATCATAAAATTAACAAAAGAAGATATAAGCTTGCACGGGTTCCATATTCAACGTTTCCAAATAACTTCTAATTTCCAATTGTGCCGTTTTGTTGGCTACCGTAATGATGCTTTGCGGGTTTTTAATTTTTGAAAGGGCATCAAAGTTTTTCATTTCTTTTCCATAAATAGCTTTGCCAATTTTTTTTGGGTTATCGCAAATCCATTCAAACGGAATGTTTTGTTCAATCAATATTTTGGCTATCAGTTTCCCTTTGGTACCTGCGCCCCAAATTATTAGTTTCTTTGTTGTGTTGTAATCAATGTCTAAAAAATGATGCGTTTTTAATTCCGTAAAGTGGTTTTGTGCATAATGCACATGGGTGCGCGAGGTTCGGGTACTGTAATCGCGCCATTTGTGTAATATTTCATTACATGGAATACACTTAATTTGGTTTTTATAAAACCGAAACGTTAAGTCGTAATCTTCAGGATATATATTTGGGTTAAATGCATCACAAGCTATAAAATCGCTTCTGAAAGCCATCCAACAAGGGGAGGGGATCACACATTCTTTATAAATTTCAGAATAATTATTCCCCATTTTTGTTAAGTTGTTCAACCAAGTTTCATAACTTTTATAACCTTCGCCAACGCCCGTTTCAGAAAAATATTCCACTAGCCCGATGGCGACATGTTTTTTTCCGTTGGCAATCAAATGTTGCAACAGTACTTCAAGTTTATTTGGCAACATGATGTCATCACTATCCATTCTAGTAATAAAATCGCCTTTGCTGTGCTTAAAAGCCAACTGTAACGCATCGATAATACCGTTTCCGTGGTTTTTAAAAAGCTTTATCCTGCTATCAGTTTCCGCGAAAGCGTTAACTATTTTATAGCTTTCATCCGTTGAAGAATCATCAACAATAAGCAGTTCCCAATTAGTATAGGTTTGTTCTAAAATAGATTGAATACAGTCCGCTAAATAAGCTTCCGTATTCTTAAAAGGCGTTATGATACTTATAAGCGGGTCTTGCATGGCACGAATATACATATTAAAGCTTTTTAACAAAACCTTATGACAGCAATTTGCCGCATAATAGTAATTTGGACGTCAATAAAAAAAATCTAAAAAAAAACGCATTGATGAACACCAAGACTTTAGCCGCTTTTTGTGCGGGTATTTTGCTAGCTAGCTGTAGTACTACAAAAACTTCCGGTAACGATTTAGCTACAAGTTTACCCATTGAAACCTCCATAAATTTAACTAAAATTGAAAATGATAAAGCACCGGTAACGATTGATCCGGGGCGTTTTACCGAGCAAACCGTTACCTATCATTTGCCCAAAGTAGTGCCTGGAACCTATTCTGTAAGCAATTTTGGAAAGTACATTGACAGTTTTAAGGCTTTTGATTATAAAGGCAACGAAATGCCTGTTATTAAAACCGATGTGAACACATGGACCATTAAAAACGCCAAACAATTGGATAAGATTACCTATTTGGTGAATGATACTTTTGATATTGAGGAAGAAGGTGGCATTGGAAAAGAAGAACCTTTTTCGCCTTCCGGGACTAATATAGAACCATCCAATTATGTGCTTAATCTTCACGGATTTATAGGGTATTTTGATGTGTTGAAAAACAATCAGTATAAATTGGAGGTAACATCTCCCGTCGGTTTTGAGCATACGTCCTCGTTATCAGAGGTAAGCTCTAAAACAAGTGAAGACGGCAGTAGTGTAACAACCAGTTATTTTGCTACACGGTATTTTGATATTACCGACAACCCCATGATGTATGGTGATTTGGATGTTGAAGAGTTTCAAGTAGGTGACATTAAAATTGTGTTGAGCGTATATTCCCCTAATAAAGTACACACCGCAGTATCTTTAAAAGAAACCATTTTTAAAATGATGCAAGCCCAAAAAACGTTTCTGGGCGCTATTAATTCCACCCCACGTTATGATATTTATTTGTATCTGTCTGAAGGAAAGGAAAATTCCCCAAAAGGGTTTGGAGCTTTAGAGCACCACACCTCTACAGTGGTGGTTTTACCAGAATCCATGGATGAAGAAGCCTTGGCTGAAAGTATGGTTGATGTAGTGTCGCACGAATTTTTCCATATTGTAACCCCATTAAGTGTACATTCTGAAGACGTTCATTATTTCGACTATAACAACCCAACTTTCTCAAAACATTTATGGATGTATGAGGGTGTAACCGAGTATTTTGCCAACTTATTTCAAGTAAACCAAAACTTGATAGACGAAAACGAATTCTACAACAAAATAATGGAGAAAATCCAGCACTCAAAAACGTTGAATGATGCGATGAGTTTTACCATAATGAGTGAGAATGTTTTAAAAGAACCCTATAAAAGCCAATATTTGAATGTGTACCAAAAAGGCGCGTTGATAGGCATGTGCATCGATATTTTAATGCGCGAGGAAAGTAATGGAAACCGAGGTATTTTATCGCTAATGAAAGAACTGTCAAACAAATACGGGAAGAATAAACCGTTTGAGGACGATAAGCTTATTGATGAAATTTCGAGTATGACGTACCCTTCGGTGCACCACTTTTTAATGGCCCATGTTGTTGGCGATATTCCAATTAACTACAACGAATTTTTTAATAAAGTAGGGTTGGAAATTGGCGAAACCAAAGTAGAGACCAATTATATTTTAATGAATGGTGCGCCCATTGTTAGTGGCGACGGACAAAAAGGGACCATCTTTTTTACAGATATGGTATTACAAAACAGTTTTTGGGCAGATAATGGCGCACAACCAAACGATGTTATAAAATCCATAAACGGTACCGATTTAACCATGCTAAACGCCAATCAGGTTTTACAAGAAGTTTTTATGTGGAAACCTGGTAAAGATGTAGAAGTGAAATTAGACCGAAACGGTAAAGAAGTAGTCATTAAAACCAAAACAACTCCAACCTATACGATGGGCGAGGGCATTGTTGAAAAAGCCGATGCTACTCCTGCTCAAAAATCATTGCGTGACGCTTGGTTGAAAGGATAAGGTGAATTAAGTTTTAAGTATTAAGTATTAAGTATTAAGAATTAAGTAAGAATTACGATTGATGGACTTTGGTTTGTCAATCGTTTTTTTTTATGGCGTTACCCATCCCCTGGATTCCGCTCGGGGCAGGCGGTCGCACTGTCCGTTATATCTTTTTTTCGTGCCTCAAAAATGGATGCCACTTCAAATACGAAGTATTCACGATTTCCAAATTATCAAAACTAAAATGTATGAGTAATCGCTAACGCACTAAAACCCTTCAAAAACGCCTAAACCAAATAAAGCAAAATCGTATTTTACAGGGTCGTTGGGGTCAAGTTTTCTTAAAGAAGTGTCCAATTCCAACAACGCTTTTCCATCATTTTGTTTTCTTTTTAAAAGGCCTAATTTCCGGGCTACATGACCCGAATGCACATCCAACGGACATGATAGTTGCGCAGGCGAGAGGCGGTTCCAAACACCAAAATCCACGCCCGTTTTATCGTTTCTAACCATCCAGCGTAAAAACATATTGATACGTTTTGCTGCCGAATTTCTCAATGGGTCACTGATGTGTTTTTGGGTTCTTGGTAGATGGTCCACCTCAAAGAAAGTGGTTTTGAATTTTGAAATGGCGTTTTGTAATGATCTATGTTCAACGTGTTTTAAAAAAACCGATTCCAGGCCCCCGTAATTTTTATAAATATGGTTTAGAGAGCTTATAAATTGAATAAGATCTTCACCGTTAAAAGTACGGTGCACAAAAGGCAATAGTTTTTCTAAATCTTTTTCTTCATGATTGATTATAAAATCAAAAGGCGAATTATCAAGCAACACCATCATCTTTTTTGCATTATTGATAATGCTTTTACGGTTTCCCCAAGCAATAGTTGCCGTTAAAAACCCAGCTATTTCAATGTCTTCCTTTAACGAAAATTGATGTGGGATTTGAATGGGGTCGCTTTCAATAAACTGTAGGTTGTTGTATTGAGTTACTTTATTATCCAGAAAGTCTTTTAGTTCGGTTTTATTCACGGCTATTTGTTTAAAAATTCAAAAATAGGTCAATTTTTTACCCTTAGCGGTCAAATATTTTTTATAATGAGCAAATGCTCAATGTATCTTTAACCATAAAACATCGATAAAAGACAAAAATAAACTTTTAAAAGCATTATTTTATTATGGATATAAACTAAAATCTAAATTTATATCGTTATTTGGGCTGTAAATAAATATATTATGAAAAAAATCATAGCCCCAATTCTTGCATTACTTTTATTAGGTTGTCAAGAAGACGAAGTCAAGAATAATGTGGATTCGGCATCAGCTATTGAAGCATTGACCGAATATGCCACGGTAAACAAGGTGTTCCAGGATGTTGGCAACAATAGTGCTGATGCTGTTTTAAGTGGTGAAAATGCCACATCGGCTTCAAAGTTTAGCAATATTAAAACCGATGGTCCCATAATAACGGTGTTGCCGCTGGATTTCACAACCTTTCCTAAAACCATAACCATCGATTACCAATCGGGTGTGCTCTGTAAAGACGGAATTACGCGTAAAGGAAAAGCGATCATAGTTTCAACCAATTGGTATGGCGTCGTAGGGAGCGAACACACCACCACCTTTATTAACTATTATCATAATGATTTTAAAGTGGAAGGAACTCATTTTGTGAAAAATTCAGGTACGGATCAAGATGATAATTTGAAGTATAGTGTTACCATTGAAAACGGAAAAATAACCACAAGTTCAGGTAAAACCATCAATTATACCGAGAATTCTACCAGAACTTGGGTGGCAGGTTTTGATACACCCTTAAATATTTGGGATGATGAATATTTGTTGGACGGTACACAAACTGGGGTAAGTTCTAAAGGTGTTAAATACTCATTAACAGTTGAAGAACCATTGCATTTTGTGTTATTGCCAAGGAGTATAAAATCTGGTATTCTTAATGTGGACGTTGCGAATATAAAAGACATTAAATTGAATTACACCACTTCTACAATAGCCATATTGGGGCAATCATTTCCATTTAGAATTTAAATAAAGTATCACAATTATTGAACAAAAAGGGCTTACTGCATATACAGTAAACCCTTTTTGTTTTGATTTAAATCTGAGATTTCTACCAACTATTACCGAATATAGGTATTCTTAACAACTGGTTTTAAGGTTGCAAGAATAAGAGTTAGCACTTGAAATTATAAAATTAAAGAGTTAACTTAGCTTTGGATATAAAACAATAAACGGATTTTGTATATTAATGTTACACAAAATTTTGTAAACGAAAATGGGCGAAATTAATAAAGAAGTAATTTTAGAAGCGATTAATAAGTCTGATAATAATTTAGAAACGCCTAAAAAGGCACATATTGATGCACTACAAATATTTTAACCGGACAACAATAAAAATCAATATATTAACGTGAATAACTTTAGAAACTTATTGTTGGCAGACCAAATTAATGGTTCTAGAACCATTAATCCGTATTCATCAGGTCCTTTTGTTTCAATTCTAAACACAAAAACGCCTTAAAAAACACAAGGGAAATTCTTCAATTATGTAAGAAAAAATAATTATATTTACCGGATAACAACAACAAAAAACTTACCATATCCTGACCTATTTACGGGATATGAACGACAAAAGTAACTATATAACACGTTGTGCACAATGGCCAGCTACCGAACCCATAACGGCAAACAGAACTCAAAACGTTACTTAGAATTCTTTACCCGCGCGATTTTTGCCAAATTTTTGGAATGGCCAACAAAGCAAAACAACGACCGACCTTTGCGGACTTTCCAAACGCTGAATTTCGCATGGAATCTGTCGGACACTTGAAATACGTCTGACCTTAGCAGGGCGCAATCCCGATAGCTATCGGGATACGGAATTCTGGCAAAGGCAAAAAACACGCTGGAACTTACGGTAAAAAAAAGCCACAGATGCACAACAACGCATAAAAAAAATTGCTATTTTAGGCTTGTATAAAGGTGGTTGCTTTGTTTGCCCGCTTCCGATTTTCCTGCGGAAAATCCTCGCACACAAACCCGCAACTTTTTTTATACGAAACCGTTGGCAACAAGCTGACAAGCAACACTCTGAAAAATGAAAAACAAATTAAATTTACTTATATTTTTGACAATTTCGCATTTTGCAATAGGCCAGAATACAATTTTATGGAAAGTAACAGATACGATAAATAACAAAACCTCTTTCGTTGTTGGAACATTTCATCAATTCGGAAATTCATTTGTTGATTCAATACCTAAAATCAAAGAATCTCTTTTTAATTCTGAACTTGCAATTTTTGAGTCTATTGACAACATTGAAAACACAAGAAAAATGATTGAGAAAAGAGAAACTTCTCTTGAAATCGAAAAGAGGCTGAAGAAAAAAGACTTGAAAAAACTACAAGAAATCGCTAAAAAATGGAAAGTAGATTTATACAAACTCAAACCATTAGAAATTAGATGGAAATTACAACAGGAATTTCAAAAAAGTAAATGCAAAACTACTAAACCTGGTGATAAATTTGACCATTTCGACAAATACCTACAATATATCGCAGAAGAAAACAAAATTGAGGTTTTAGGATTAGAAACTGATAGTTTGCAATTAAAACTTATAGAAAAAGAAAATAAAAATCCTAATTGGAAAAAGGAAAGAAAAAATATTAGTGCTTGGATTGAACAAATGACAACCGATAAGCCTAATATGAATAATTGTGGTCTTGCCAATAAATACAGAGAATTTGATTTGAACTACGAATTTGAAAAGGAATGTGAATCTGACATCAAAATTCTTCAAAGAAATAATGATTGGATGAAAACTATTCCAAATATATTGAGAACTAAAAATACATTTATCACTGTTGGATATTATCATTTAAGAAAAAAGTGTGGAATTCTGGAACAATTAAAAAATAAAGGATTTAAAATAGAACCAGTTGAAATAAGGCCAGTTGCCAACAACACTGTGTATAATTAATTGCTTGGTCATCGCTCATCTGAAAAATCCTCACGGATTTCCCTGCTGGGTTTTGTGCTTTTAATGGTTCGTGCCCAGACCCGCAACGGCTCATAGTGTGCAGAGCAAGCAATGGGCGGCAACATTTACCCATTGTGAACTGTAGATAAGATGGTGGAACCGACCCACCAATGTCGCTTTATAGGAAGCGGGATTAAACCACCTAAATGTGCTTTGGTAAAGAGCCGAGGTACTGAGCGTTCAGGAAACGGTCACGCCAAGAGCGTGGTCAGGTACGGATAAAAGAGATGAACGCAAGTGGGCCCCTTTCGAGGTGTCGAGAAGTTGCTACATCCTGTCAAAAGCTGCGGGGTATGGTACGGAGTTACGAGTATAGCGGTTACCTATTTATTGGCTGTACGGTAGGCGCCATTCAGGGGGCATGACCTTTATCCGGGCTTATATACGGAACTCGGGAACCTGACTGTAAATGCTAAGGGAAATACACAATAGGATCGCCCTAGCGGTAGAATACCAAAGTTATATTCAGGGGCGGACTAATCCGTAGTAGTGATGAAGTTCCTGTAATGGGAATGGAGCAAAGGGGTTAGGTTATACAGTCACATAACATTTACCAACTTGAAAGAGGATGAGTTTATGGGATGGGACAAATTCAATAGCCTTCAAACAGGTTTTTACTTACCTTGGCCATTGAAGAGTATAACAAGAGCCGTATGATGGGAGACTATCACGTACGGTTCTGTGAGAGGCTTGGGGTGAAATTCCCCTTGTCTACTCGACCACATTTACGTTAGCAATCATTTTGATAAAAATGAAACGAATACTTATAACAGGAGCGACAGGAAATATTGGAACAGAGCTAGTCCATTACCTGTGCGAATTGGACAATGGATCCGAAATAATTGTTGCTGTCCGAAACGTAGAAAGAGCAAAGGAAAAGTTTCCTAATCTTTCAGGTTTATCCTTTAGATTGTTTGATTTTGAAGAGCAAAATTCTTTTGATACAGCATTTAAAGATATTGATATACTTTTCCTTCTTCGACCACCACACATTTCCGAAGTCGATAAATATTTTCAACCTCTTTTAAAGTCAGCAAAAAATAATGGAATTGAGAAAGTGGTGTTTCTTTCTGTTCAAGGTGCAGAGAAAAGCAAAGTGATCCCCCACAATAGAATCGAGCGGTTAATTAAGTCGATTGGTTTCAAATACATTTTTGTGCGTCCAAGTTATTTTATGCAAAATTTGACAACTACATTACTTCCTGAACTACAAAAGAATCAAACCATTACCCTTCCGTCAGGACAGGCGAAATTCAATTGGATAGACCTAAAAAATATTGGTGAAGTATCGGCTGTATTGATTAAATCATTCGAGAAACATAAAAATAAAGCCTATGAAATTACGGGAACAGAAAACAAGAATTTTCAAGAAGTGTCTGAAATATTGAGTGAAACCATAGGGTCTAAATTCAATTTTAAAAGTATTAACCCAATTAGTTTCTATTTCAAAAAGAGAAAAGACGGGATTGAAAATGGATTTGCCATTGTAATGACCATACTTCACTTCTTGCCAAGATTTCAAAAAGAACCAGAAATTTCAGATAACTTTAATAAACTCACAGGAAAGAAACCAACGACACTAAAAGAATTTATCAACAGAGAAAAAGATAGAATAACGACACCCCAAGCCGTGTATTAAAAATTGCTTATTTTGGTTTTGTAAGCTTCACCCAAAACCGAACTGTTTAAAAGTGTAATATTACTTATTGAACTTATTTTAAGTTTTTAGCCAATTAAATAAGTTAAATGAGTTCAGAACCAAAGGGAGTAACACTGGTAATAGAAAAGCAGGATTTAAGTTCAGAAGATTAAATATTTCATAAAGAAAAGCAAGCCTAAAAACAAGAAATCCATTGAAAGCCTAAAAGCCACATCAGAAAAATAACGCTTGCCAATGGAGCCTATACAACAAACAAAACAAGCTTCCCTAAACCGCTGGCCTGATATCCACAGCCACCTTCATCTTGTTTTTACCCGTACTGTAAATCACACCTTTTAAAGGGGGCACATCGTAGTAATCGCGTCCCCAAGACACGGTAATATGCTGGTTTTTTGGTATTTGATTGTTCGTTGGGTCAAAATCTACCCAACCAAATGTTGGGATGTAAACAGAAAACCATGCATGCGATGCATCGGTACCAACCAATTTTACTTTTCCGGGAGGAGGCAAAGTTTCAATATAGCCGCTGATGTATCTGGCGGGCAACCCAACAGCACGAACACAGGCAATCGCTATTTGTGCAAAATCCTGACACACGCCTTTTTTCTCTTTCATCACTTCATGAATGGGAGTAGCGACCGTACTAAACTCGGGGTCAAATTCAAAATCGGTGTAAATACGTTGCATCAATTCATAAGCTGCCTCAAAAATGGGTCTGTTTGGTTTAAACGATACTTCGGCATACGCTTTTATTTCTGGGGTTATAAGGGCAACTAAAATAGAATCCAAGATAAACTGGCGTACCCCTACAATTTCTGGGTCAATGGATTTTAATGCGATTCGGGCTTGTTCTAAAGTAATGGTTTTCCCCGTTTCCGATTTTTCAATATCGGGTTGTAAATTGTAATCCCTAAGCACTTTGCTTTTGGCCGTCACTTTCAATTCGGTATGGTGCTTTTGGATGGAAAATCGCGTTATGGTATTCCCAAAAAAGTCGGTGCGCTCGGAGATTTCAGATGGTGTGGGACTAATTTCCAATGTATAATCCAACAGGGTTTGCCCCAACATTGATTTGGGCTTTATGGTAGCTATATTATGGCAAAACGTAACGCCATTTTCGTAGTTATAGCTTGTGGTATGCGACAGTTGAAATTCCATGATTATTGCGGAAAGTTTTGATTGACCAATTGTGTTTGTTGGTAAGCATGATTGAAATACGTATCGGAAATTGCCATAGAGGTTTCATGAAGCAAATCACTTAACTCTGCAAGTACATCATCTAATCTTTGTCTCACAACACCGTCTTCATCCAATTCTAAAAGCGATTCCGAATTCAAACTTCGGATTCTAAAATTGGCTTCAGATATAAAAATTTGACATTCCGTAGCTTTTCCTGTAACCTCAGAATGCGGCAGTCGGTCAATATCCTTTTGTACCCTTCTTAGTTGGTAGCAAAGTGATTTCGGAAAATCCTTATCCAATAAAACCAAATTGATCACGTTTTCAATATTCAGATACGAACGGTAACTGTATCTGTAAATATTAAGGCTTTCATGGCTGGTTAGCAACGATTCTAAAATTTCATATTGCGTTTGCTCGTTATAATTAATGGCTAAAAGCGATCGGCATTTGGCGATGTTCATCATGGCTTGTTCGGTTTGCAACCCAATAAAATATAAGAGCAAGCCTTGTTCTACTAAAATACTTTCTTCAATAAGTCCCATAAACGCAATAAGGCGCGTAATGATGCGATCCAGTAATTTTGTTAACGTAGAAATGGTGTAGTTTTTATCTTCTTGAAATTTTTCCCATAATTTTTGAATCGTGTCAAAAACACGCCACATGTCTTTGGACCATAAATTCCTTAATGAATAATAAGAGTTATTAAAGCTAGACATGGTTTGGGCAAAACTTCCCACACGATCCCTATCAACAATCAATGAGATGATTTCCTTTAAAGGATTTTTTAAAAGATCTTCACTTCCTTCCCCAACAAACCCGGGAAAGGTAGAAGTAATATTGGTAAGCGATTGAAATAGAATCTCTAAACTTTCAGAATCGGATTTCCGTTCGTTATATTGAACATTACCCATTCTGTTGAGTACAGTGCGAATAAATCGGGCGGTTACCAAGGCTCTGCCCAAATATCTTCCAGACCAAAATAGGTTTTCAGCCGTATTACTGGGTAAATCGTTGATGTTGGCAATGGCTGTTTTACTTGAATTGTTCCAAGCATAGTTTTGAATGTTGGTCTGTTGTTCGTCCGTAACAATCCAAAAATCCTTACTCACGCCACCACGTTGGTTAGAGACAAATAAATTTTCGCGTTCCGCAGCAACCCGAACCAAACCACCGGGCATCACTTTATAGCTGTCTTTTTTAGCAATGGCAAAGGTTCGGCACATCACTTTGCGTGGTTCTAACGTATCCTTTACAAAATCGGGGGCTGTGGAAAATGATATTTTTTCTTGCGCAACAAAACTATAGGGGCTGGATTGAATTTCTTTTTTTAACTTTTCAATTTGGGTGGCATTTAAAAATTCGCAGAAAAAAATGCTTTCCCTATTGGAACGGTCTATACGCTTGACCACTAAACTGGACAGATTATCCAATACATGGTTTCTTTCCTTTTCCTGTCCGCACCACCAAGAAGCGATTTGTGGTAAAATCAAGTCATCCTTAAAAAAGTATTTACAAATAGCATTCATAAAAGGAATCAATCCCGAATTTTCCAGCACCCCACTACCAATGGGGTTTACAATGGTAACGTTTTGTTGCCTTACCACATCGAGTAAACCGGCAACGCCTAAATAGGAGTCTTCGCGCAGTTCCAAGGGATCCATAAACACATCATCCACACGTCTTAAAATAACATCCACTTGCTTCAATTCTTTTAAGGATTTCATCCAAAGCTTACCATTACGGACTACCAAATCGTTTCCGTTTACCAGCGGATAACCCAAAAACGAGGACATATAAGCATGCTCAAAATAAGTTTCGTTTAATGGCCCCGGTGTGAGTATGACAATGGTTGGGTTTTCCTTATTTTGTGGAGCTGCCTCAATAAGCATTTGGTTAAAATCGTAAAAGAAACCAGAAGGTTGTTTTACGTTGATGTCCTTAAAAATACTAGGAAGGATTCGGCTTGTTGAATACCTGTTTTCCAAAGCATAGCCCATACCGGACGGGGCTTGCGTTCTATCGTTAACCACCCACATTCTGCCATCGGGACCACGTGCTAAATCGGCTGAATGGATCAATAAATTTTTTGCAGTTTTATACTGAATTTGGTCACATTGTCTTAAAAAACCACGATGCGCATAAATAACCTCTGGTGGAATGATGCCATTTTTTATCAGTTCGCGCTTGCCATAAATATCCTTTAAAATAAGGTTTAATAATTCGGCACGTTGTTTTATTCCTTTTTCAACAGTGTCCCATTCTTTTTGATGAATTATGAAGGGTACAATATTTAATTCCCAAGCGCGGTGCATCCCTTTCGGGTCGTTGTAAACATTATAAGTCACCCCGTTTTCGTCCATCAACCAATCCATCTCATTTTGCTTTGAGATTAAGGTTTCGGTGCCCATTTGTGTAAGATTATTTAAAACCTTTTCCCAATTAGGGTTAATGGACATATTGGATTTTAGAACTTCATCATAATTCTTAAAATCGGAAAAATAATTTTTAAATAGAATATTCTTATCAAGCAGCATGTATGGTCTCAATTATTTTTTTCTTAAATCTAAGGTATAAGGAAATTCGAAATTAATTGGTAATTCTTTATAAGTAAATTTTTTGGAGCTTTCCAATTTCTGAACATTTTTGACTGATTTGTTATCGTTTTGCGCTATTTTTTCAACATCAGTAACTTCACCTTGTGTATGGCCCTGTTCCCAAAAACGATTGATTCTTCTGGACTCCGCTTCATAACTATTAACAGGATACGTTTCATAAGAGCGTCCACCAGGATGCGCCACAAAGTACGTGCAACCACCAATGGAACGTTTGTTCCAAGTATCAATAATATCAAAAACCAAAGGCGTATCAACACCAATGGTTGGATGTAAGGAGGAGTGCGGATTCCAAGCTTTATAACGGATTCCGGCAACATATTCGCCCTTAACACCCGTATTGTTCAATTGAACTTTAACACCATTGCACGTTAAAACATAGCGTTCATCAACAAAATTGTTCAGTTTCACTTGAACACGTTCCAAAGAAGAATCAACATATCTGGCAGTACCGCCACCGGCCATTTCTTCCCCTAAAACATTCCAAGGTTCAATGGCAGCACGTAACTCCAAATGCATATTGTTAATGGTTACCATGCCATGTAACGGGAATCTGAACTCGAAAAACGGATTGAACCAGTCTTCCTTAAATTTGTAGCCCGCTTTATTTAATTGCTCCACAATGTCTTTAATATCTTCCCGAACATAGTGTTCAATCAAAAATTTATCATGTAGTTCGGTGCCCCAACGCACTAAATTATGCTCATACGGTTTATTCCAAAACCAAGCGACCAAGGTTCTAACCAACAAGTTTTGCATTAAGCTCATTTGTGGATGCGGTGGCATATCAAAAGCGCGCAATTCCAGAATCCCTAACCGTCCAGAAGAGGAATCAGGGGAATATAATTTATCTATACAGAATTCCGCACGGTGAGTGTTTCCTGTTAAATCGGTAAGTAAATGACGAAATAAACGGTCGGTTAACCAAAAAGGCACTTCGCCATCTTCAGGAATTTGGCTGAATGCAATTTCAAGTTCATATAAATTTTCCATGCGAGCCTCATCTATTCGAGGTGCTTGACTGGTAGCCCCGATAAAAGCGCCAGAAAATAAATAGGAAAGCCCAGGATGGTGTTGCCAAAACGTCAATAAACTCCGCAATAAACTCGGTTGGCGCAGCAACGGACTATCAGCTGGCGAACTGCCTCCTAAAGTCACGTGGTTTCCGCCGCCAGTACCGGTGTGTTTTCCATCGAGCATGAACTTTTCGGTGCCTAAACGCGATTCCTTGGCTAATTTGTATAAGTTTAAGGTATTGTGTGTGAGTTCTTCCCAGTTTTTAGCAGGATGCACATTCACTTCAATAACCCCCGGATCTGGAGTTACTTTTAAAGATTCCAGTCGAGGATCTTTAGGAGGGTCGTAACCCTCTAAAATAACAGGAATATTCAATTCGATGGCAGTAGCTTCTATGGATGCCACTAAATCCAAAAATATCTCGGCAGAATCCAATGGCGGTAAAAACAAGTATAATTTTCCATCCCTAATTTCTGCACATAATGCGGTTCTAATAAAATAGTTGAATGGGTTTTCAGTAATACCACGCTCATTTATTTCTTCCACACGCTTGGCAACTTTATTTTTAAAGCTAGGAAGTTTTTTCTTTTTTGAAAAATTATCGGGTTCAAACTTTGGGAATTCTTCGTGTTCCGGTTTTTTAATTAGGGAATCCAACGGCAATCGTAATCCTATAGGGGAATTTCCGGGAATTAAGAACAAATGGTTTCTTCTAAAATTCCAATCGCTGGTGTACCATCTATCTTGTGAGTTGTTTAAAGGCAAAACGTACCCAATAGCCTTGGATTTTCCATCGTTAAGAATTTCCTTTAATTTATTTTTGACCAACAATGCGCCATCCTCTTTGGTGGGATCGACATCAATGGGCAATTTTCCTTCTTCCCACATAAAATAAAAAGCATCCTCGTAGGTAGGGATAATGTATTTATTGGTAACACCTAAATACTTGGTCAATGTTTCCAAGAATTTTTTATCGGTATTTTCGGGTATGATGGGATTATTTGAAAATAAAGACAAAAGTTCCTTGTTGCGCCAAATAGGTTTACCGTCTTTTCGCCAGCAAATTTCAATAGACCAGCGGGGTAGCGGTTCCCCAGGATACCATTTGCCTTGTGCTTGGTGCAATACGCCACCTGCACCAAATTCATCATACAATTTAGCCGATAGGTTTTTAGCCAATTCCCGTTTATGTGGGCCATCAGCATCTGTATTCCATTCGGGTGACTCCATGTCATCAATGGAAACAAAGGTGGGTTCACCACCCATAGTCAATCTTACATCGCCTTTTTGCAGTTGTTTCTCAACTTTAAATCCGAGTTTGTAAATAGCGTCCCATTGCTCTTCGGTGTACGGTTTTGTAACCCGTGGCGATTCAAAGATGCGCTTTACGGAATTTTCAAAAAAGAATTCCGTTTCACAAACATCGCTCATTCCCGAAACAGGGGCAGCACTTTCAAAAGAGGGCGTACAAGCCAAAGGAATATGTCCTTCGCCCGCCAATAAACCAGAAGTCGCATCAAAACCTATCCAACCAGCACCGGGTAAATACACTTCCGCCCATGCATGTAAATCGGTAAAATCTTCTTCAGGACCCGACGGACCGTCCAATGATTTTTCATCAGATTTTAATTGCACTAAATAACCCGAAACAAAACGCGCACCAAACCCTAAATGGCGCAAAACCTGAACAAATAACCACGCATAATCCCTGCAAGAGCCATTTTTTTGTTCCAGCGTTTCATCACAGCTTTGCACACCAGGTTCCATACGGATGTTGTAATTTAAATACTCATATATTTTTCTGTTGATATCAATTAAAAAATAAATGGTTTTTCTCGGCGTATAATCAATGGTTTTGATAAAATCCTGTAATAATTTCCCATTATCCGTAATTTCCAAATAGGGCAGAAGCTCTTTTTTGGTCGTTTCTTCATATGTGAAAGGATATTCCTCGGCGTATTCCTCAACAAAAAAATCAAAAGGATTGATGGTTTTTAAGTCGGCAATAATTTCAACATCAATAGATAGTTCTGTGGTTTTTTCAGGAAAAATCAAACGCGCCAAATAGTTCCCAAAAGGATCCTGTTGCCAGTTGAAAAACTGGTTTTCAGGTTTGATTTTTATCGAATAGGCTTCAATGGGCGTTCTGCTATGTGGTGCAGGGCGCAATCTGAAAATATGTGGGGAAAGCGAAACAGGACGATCGTATTTATATAATGTTTTATGTGAAATTACAATTTTTAAAGCCATTTAAATGCGGGTTTTAACAGGATGCAAATTACGTGTTTTTAATTGGAATGGATATGCTTATTATAAACTCTAATTTATAAATAACTGACGACCAATTATTAAAAATTTAAGAGGGACCAAGAATTTTATAAAAAAATTAAAATAACAATTTTAAATTAGGGTTATCACATATTTAGTAGTTGAAAAATCAAATATTGGTAATAGTGTTTTTGTTAAAACATCCATTCATTATTCAAAAAACTATTGGAAATCTATAATAGCATTTTAATATACATCTTTTATGTGTATTTTTAAACTTTTAATTTGAAATTATATTTCCATGAAAATCCAAAACACGGTCTATTTTCTATTAGTTATCCTATTTTCCATGCCATCCATATATAGTCAAAATACCATTGATATAGTTAAAAAAAATGCCCAAGTTGAAATGGCAGGAACTGGTTTTCTTTTTACTGAAGGACCCGCTGTGGCAAATGACGGACGTGTTTATTTTACCGACCAGCCCAATGATAAGATTCATGTTTGGGATGAAAAAAAGGGTATTTCCCTTTATTTGGAAGAAACTAAACGGTCCAACGGGATGTATTTCAATAAAAAAGGGCAGTTGTTCGCTTGTGCCGATGAAAATAACCAACTCGTTTACTTTGATGAAAACAAAAAAATAAACGTTGTTTTTCAAGACTTTGAAGGGAAACATTTGAATGCCCCTAACGATTTATGGATTGCCCCAAATGGAACCATTTATTTTACCGATCCTTATTATCACCGAACTTGGTGGCATGATGACCATAAAGAGGTCCAAGACGTACAAGGGGTTTATTTATTAAGTCCGTTAGGTAAAGTAACACGGGTCATTTCCGATTTTGTAAAACCTAATGGTATTATTGGGACACCAGATGGAAAGACCTTATATGTCGCCGATATTGGGGACAATAAAATATGGAAATACACTATTCAAGACGATGGGACTTTAGCAAATAAAACCTTTTTCGCGCCCCATGGTAGTGACGGTATGACTATCGATACTAAAGGAAATGTATATCTTACTTCAGGAAAAGTTTGGGTTTATAATGCTAAAGGCGCATTGATCAAAGAAATAGAAGTTCCTGAAAAACCCTCAAATGTTTGTTTTGGTGGTAAAAAAAGAAATGTGCTTTTTATTACAGCTCGAACCTCAGTTTACACATTGAAAATGAAGGTAAAAGGGGTTAATTAAATATTTTTATGAATAATGAATATAGTAGGTCTTTTATGAAGGTCTACACTATTTTTTTTCCACACGTGGGCAGCTTGTGTTTTTATAAATTCTGTTGGTAAAGTGATATCGCAAGCAACACAAATTTGTGTATTTAGGTCTAAAACAGAGCTTAAATCTTCAAGCATTTTATTGTTTCTATAAGGGGTTTCAATAAATATTTGCGATTGGTTATGTTCAAAAGAGAGGCGTTCCAAACGTTTCAGTTCGGCTTTTCGCTCGTCTTTGTCTATGGGTAAATACCCATTGAATGCAAAACTTTGACCATTCATGCCCGAACCCATCAACGCCATTAAAATAGATGAAGGCCCCACCAAAGGCACGACCTTGATGTTTTTTTGATGGGCTATTTTAACAATATCCGCACCTGGATCGGCCACTCCGGGGCATCCCGCTTCAGATAAGAGTCCTACATTGGTTCCTTTTAAACAAGGCTCTAAAAAACTGGGTAAATCACTGGGCTCCGTAAATTTGTTTAAATGGAACATTTTTAATGAAGGTTGCGATTTTTCGGGTGAAATCCGTTTTATAAAATGGCGTGCTGTTTTATCGTTTTCAACAATAAAAGTATCTGTACCGTCTATGATTTGTTTTACCGTAATAGGCAACACTTCTAAAGGTTCGTTGTCGCCTAATGTGGTTGGGATAAGGTATAATTTACCGAATGGGATCTTCATTTAATTAATTAACAATAAGTTTTTTTACAGCTTTTAAGTTGCTATTAAGATTTATTTCCAGAAGATACAAACCGCTTCTAAAACCCTGAGTTGAAATAGTCATGGTTTCCTGATTGGGTTTTAAAATATCTTGAATTTTTTGACCTTGAATATTATACACGGAAATAGATTCTACTTCATTAAACCTTACTCCTAAATATATAGCTACATGCTCCTTTGAAGGGTTTGGGTATAGTTTGAAACTAAAAACCTCATTTGTGTCCACACTTAAATTGGCGTCCACAATTTTATAGACCGTAGATCCACCAGCAATATAAATTTCACCATTAACATCTTCTCCAAAAGTAGTCCAACCTTCAGTAATGTTTGGAGTTTGCAAAGCGAGCGACCAACCAGCTCCACTATCGGTTAAAACTCCAATGGTCTGCTTACAATAGTCTGCAAAAAAATACTTTCCTATAAAACCGCTATATGCAGAGCCTCTATACAAATATCCTCCTGTTATGGCGCCCGAACACCCATTTCCTACGTGCGCATATTCCGCCACGGGAGCAACCGTGTTATTGAAGTTTACTGAACTGCAGTTGCCTGTTGTATTGAAAATATGGTTATTGCCCTCAAAACAACGCCAGCCAAAGTTGTTAACAGCCCCGTTTGCAACACTTATTTTATTAATTTCTTCATAGTTGTCTTGACCAACATCGGCAATCCACAAATCGCCATTGGTTTTATCAAAGGAAAATTTCCAAGGATTTCTTAAGCCTATGGCATAGATTTCCGGACGTGGGTCGTTTGCACCATTGGCAGAACCTGAATAAGGATTTGTTGGGGGGATGCTATAATTGGCGCCGCTAACATCTATGCGCAAAATTTTTCCTAAAAGGGTAGTTGGGGCTTGTGCTCTGTCGCCTGGGTCCCCACCGCTACCACCATCACCCGAACCTATATACAATAAACCGTCTTGCCCGAAAGCTAGTTTCCCTCCATTATGGTTACTAAAAGGTTGTTGGTATGTAAGCAATATTGTTCCAGAGGTATTCGCTGCATCTTGGTTAGCACTAACGGTATATCTGGCAATAATGGTTTTGGGCTGTGTAGTACTCGAATTATCGGTATAATTTACATAAAATCTACCTGATGTTGAATAATCTGGTGCAAAGGCTAATCCTAACAAGCCGCGTTCACCACCAGAGCCAACTAGAGCGCTAATATCTAAAAAGGGTGTTGGGTTGATAGTGCCATTGTTGTTGACTATTTTAATAACACCAGTTTTTTCGACAACAAAAAGTCTATTGTCACCTGCATTGACAATCTCTACCGGCTGGGAAAAACCAGTTGCGAAATTTTGAATTTCAATGGTTTGCGAAAAAAATGAATAAGGAAAGCCTATAAAGATAATCGTAAAGAGTAGTAGTTTCATAGTGCAGCTTTTTATGTAAAGTTAATAAACAAGCAGCTATTTTTTGATAAAAAATTAAGGGTTTAACTTTTTGGAAATAGCATCACATGCCTCATCCAACATGTTATAAACATTTTCAAAGCCATCGTTTCCACCATAATATGGGTCGGGAACATTCTGATTTTGATCGGGATAAATTTCATTTAAAATGAAGTTCACTTTAGCTTTATCCTCTTCGTTTCTTGCTAGGGTAATGATATTTCTATAGTTTGATTCATCCATGGCATAAATAACATCGAAGGCATCAAAATCGGACACGCTAAATTGGCGTCCTTTTAAATTTGAAATATCTAAACCATGTTTTTTAGCTACGGCTATGGAACGGCTATCGGGTTTTTTACCAATATGATAATCACCAGTACCTGCGGAATCCACAAAAAAAGCAGCACTTGATAATTTCGATTTTAAAATACCCTCTGCCAATGGTGAGCGACAAATATTGCCTAGACATACCATCAGAATTTTAGTCATTTTAATGAATTTAAACGGAGAGTTTTTTGGTGATATCTTCTACGTATTTTTTAAATTGCTTATCGGTAGAAGATAAATTATCTACCGTTTTGCAAGCGTGCAATACGGTGGCGTGGTCGCGTTTTCCTATTTGGGAACCAATGCTAGCTAAAGAAGCCTTCGTGAATTTTTTAGCAAAAAACATGGCCAATTGGCGTGCTTGGACTATATGGCGTTTTCTGGTTTTTGATTGTAAGGTGTCAACATCCATTTGGAAATAGTCAGAGACTATTTTTTGGATGTAATCAATGGAAACTTCGCGTTTTGTGTTTTTAACGAATTTTTCAACGATGATTCTGGCTAAATCAAGGGTAATTTCTTTTTTGTTGAAAGACGACTGTGCAATGAGTGAAATAATAGCACCTTCCAATTCCCTAACGTTCGATTTAATATGTTTGGCGACATACTCAACAATATCATTGGGCATTTCAACACCGTCACGATACAATTTGTTTTTCAAAATTGAAACACGCGTTTCAAAATCCGGTGTTTGCAATTCAGCAGAAAGTCCCCATTTAAAACGAGATAATAAGCGTTGCTCAATATCCTGCATATCAACGGGTGCTTTATCACTGGTTAAAATAACTTGTTTGCCATTTTGGTGCAAATGGTTGAATATGTGGAAGAATACATCCTGCGTTCCCGTTTTTCCGGAAAGGAATTGTACATCGTCAATAATCAGCACATCTATAATTTGATAAAAATGGATAAAGTCATTTCTATTGTTCTTCTTAACAGAGTCAATATATTGTTGGGTAAATTTTTCGGCCGAAATATATAAGACTGTTTTTTCTGGGTATTTATCTTTAATGTCAACACCAATGGCATGCGCTAAATGGGTTTTGCCCAAACCAACACCCCCAAAAATCAGTAATGGATTGAACGAGGTGCCTCCTGGTTTTGCTGCAACCGCTAAACCGGCACTACGTGCCAAACGGTTGGAATCGCCTTCTAAGAAGTTTTCAAAACTATAATTAGGGTTCAGTTGCGATTCAATCTTTACATTTCTAATGCCGGGAATGACGAACGGATTGCGTAATTCCGGACTTTTATTGTTTAGAGGAACGTCCACTTCCTGGGATTTCATGGCAGTTCTGTTAGAACTCGGGATTTTCTCGGTAAACGGTTGTTTGTTGCCATACGTGTTTTCCATTTTAATAATGTAAACAAGTTTGGCGCTCTCTCCTAGCTCTTTTGTAAGTGATACTTTCAGAATTTTCACGTAGTGTTCTTCAAGCCATTCGTAAAAGAATTTACTTGGTACTTGAATGCTCAATGCGTTATCGGTAAGTTTAACGGCAAGTATGGGCTCAAACCACGTTTTATATGCTTGCGGCTGAATATTATCCTTTATAAATTCAAGACAGTTATTCCATACCGATTGCGCAGTTATACCCATTTTTTTAATTCTAGCGGTTTTGTTAGTTAGCTTTGTGAAAGAAAATCAGATTCTCTTACTCCCCCTTTTTGTTTGGCAAATATGTGAACAAATTTCTTAAAAAAAAAATCATTTTCTATTGATTTTTAAGAAAAAAATGCCCATGTTTAACACATTGCCGAAGCTACAAAAAATTATTTAATTAACCTTATGAAAATCGACGAAATACAAATAAGAGTGAGATATGGGGAAACCGACCAAATGGGCGTGGTGTATCACGGAAATTACCCGTTATATCTTGAAATGGGGCGTATCGAGTGGTTACGGAAACTGGGGATTTCTTATAAAACCATGGAAGAGAATGGCATCATGCTTCCAGTAATTTCCTTGAGTATAAACTATAAAAAATCAGCGGTTTATGACGATGTAATTAATGTAAAAACGCAACTAAAAAATATGCCCACAGCCAAGATTGAATTCAACTATGAAATTACCAACGAAAAAGGGGAATTGTTAACCGTTGCAAGTACCACTTTGGTGTTTATTGATATGAAAACAAATCGGCCGGTGAAGGCGCCCCAATATATTTTGGACCTTATTAAGAAGTAGTCTAAATTTCTTTGATGTCGATTTCAAATAGATGATTAAAAATTTCAAAAACGGCATCTGCCTCTTTTTTCCGGACCGAAATGGTTATTTCACAATCCAGTTCCAGTTTTTGATTGGTAATATTTAGGTTTTTCTCCTTAATGATCCGCATGGCGGTGTTCATGTTTTTATAATCGAAAACGATAAGAAAGTCTTTGTTGATGGTTTTCTTTATGATTTTTGATGCTTCCAACGTTAATTGTGCGGTGGTTTTATAAGCACTTATCAAGCCGCCAACACCCAATTTAACACCGCCAAAATAGCGAACCACCACGATTAAAATATTGGTAACTTGAAACGACTGTATTTGACCGTAAATGGGCAAACCCGCAGAGTTGTTCGGTTCGCCATCATCATTAGCGCGGTAGCTAATAGTTTCGGTTCCTAGTTGGTAAGCATAACACCAATGTCGTGCGGCATGATGTTCTTTTTTTAAGGTTTCTAAGTGAAATTTTACATCATCTTCATTCAATACAGGATAGGCAAAACCAAAAAATTTGCTATTTTTTTCTTTGAATATAATGCCTTCCGTGGCAACTTCAATGGTTTTGTATGTGTCTTCTTCCGTCAAATAAATTAAAATAACCCAGATTTGATTTTGAAAAGATTGGAAACATCTTCTGTTTCAGGATAGATATGCCATGTTTCAATGCCCAATTGTGCAGCGGTTTTGCAATTATCTTTATTGTCGTCAATAAAAAGACATTCGTTGGCAACCAGATTATTTTCTTTTAAAACAAAGTCGAATATATCCCGATTTGGTTTTCTTAAATTGATTTCGTGCGATAAATAAAATTCATCAAAACAGTTTTTAAACTCGTCATAAAATGCAATGTGCTGTTTTACCCAATCTATATGAAGTTCGTTGGTATTGCTTAAAAGTATGAGTTTGTATTTTGATGTGGCTTTTAACTGTTTTAAAAAGTCCAACCGATGTTCAGGGAAATCTTTCAGCATGACATTCCAGATAGTTTTCAGTTCTTCTTCAGGAATATCGGGGAAATTTTCAGTATAGAATTCAATAAATTCTTCCGTTGAAATCAAGCCCTGTTCATAAAAACTGTTAAACGCCACCATTTCTTCCGAAAGGGCATCCATTTTAAATGCGTTGAAAGTGTGTTGAATGGCACCTTCAATATCTAAATTGATAAATACATTGCCAAAGTCGAATATTATGGTTTTAATCATTTTTGTATATTTTTAGAATGTCGCTTAAAATGTTTTTTTCGGAAATCAATGTCCCTGAAAATTCGGGTGCTTTCACGCCCTTTTTAAATGAGGAATTTCCTGTAAACACGCGGGCTTGGTCCCAAATATTTTCATCAATAAAAGTTTGTAAAGTTTTTGCGCCTCCTTCAACTATAACTGAATTGATGTTGTTTTTAAAAAGGACATCACATATTTGTTGGGCTACATTTTTAGAAAAATCTATGTCATTTTCAGAAACAATGATAGTTTTGGCTTCTTCATTAAAAATAGTATAATCCGTAGAAAGTCCAGCTTTTCTATCCATAGCTATTCGAATAGGGTTTTCCCCAGTCCAATCCCTTACCGTTAAACTGGGGTTGTCTTGTAAAACCGTATGGGTGCCCACTAAAATAGCTTGCTCTTCGGCACGCCATTTATGTACCAATTGTCTGGAATATGCATTGGTTATCCAAACGGGTTTTTGTTCGTTTTTAGTTTCAGGTGCGATAAAACCATCAGTGGTTTCAGCCCATTTTAATATAATATAAGGGCGCTTTTTGTTATGGAACGTAAAAAAACGTTTGTGGTGTGCTTTACATTCATTTTCTAAAACGCCTACGGTTACATTGCAACCGGCACTTTTCAGTTTGTCAATACCTTTTCCTGCCACTTGCGGGTTGTCATCAATACAACCAATAACCACATTTGGTATTTGGTGTTTAATTATTAAGTCGCTGCAAGGTGGGGTTTTTCCAAAATGGGAGCAAGGTTCCAAAGTCACATATAGAGTGGATCCTTTTAAAAGCGTTTTGTCCTTTACCGAATTAACGGCATTTACTTCGGCATGGTTGCCACCATAGGCACTGGTGTATCCTTCGCCAATAATTTGGTTTTTGTAAACAATAACACTGCCCACCATGGGATTAGGTCTGGTATTTCCTAAACCGTTTTTAGCAATTTCCAAACAACGTTTTATATATGTTTCGTGAACTGTCAACCCGTATTATTTTATTTTCACATCTTCAGTTTCATCCACAGCATAAATGTGTGAAAACCCTAAAATCTTATAGTTTATGTCTCCTTTGTACTGCACTTTCAATTTTTTGGTCAAAAAGGTTCCTATTAAACCACTCAAATTATTATCATTAAAAACACTGTCGGTGGGTACCTGGGCTTTTAACGGAATGGAAAATTCTTTTTTAGCGGGCACATTGAAACTTTCGACTGAAACTTTAGCCATTTCCCGATCGTTTATATACACTTTTATGTCATCGGTTTGCAATTTACCTCTAATAATATTCGGGTTTATAAACAAGGCATCGGCAGTGAATGTGATGTACGCTGAAGTGGATTCCAGTACTTTTATGTTTTCAACACCAACAAATTCCGGCTTTTCAATTACCGAGCAATTTAAAAAAGCAAATAATATTGTTGATAAGATTATAATGCGTTTCATTTCTGTTTTTTTTAGATTTAATGTATCTTCATCCCGATAAACATGGACACAAAATTAACATTTTAAAGTGAGTAAAGATAGGATAGTGATTCGGAAAATTGAACCCAACGATAATGCGCCCTTAGAACAGGTCATCAGGGCGTGTTTCCATGAATTTAAAATTCCTTTGGAAGGTACGGCCTATGCAGATAAGGAAACGCCACAGATGTATGAATCCTATCAAAACGATAATGAGGTGTATTTTGTAATTGATGCCGATGGTGACATTTTAGGTGGAGGAGGCGTTAAGCCTTTAAGGCATTTTGAAGCGGATGTTTGCGAGATACAGAAAATGTATTTTTCGCCTAAAGTTAGAGGCAAGGGTTATGGCAAACTGCTTTTTAAAAAATGCTTGGATGCTGCAAAAGAGCTAGGTTACAAGCAATGCTATTTAGAGTCGGCACCACAACTTAAAGCGGCTGTCCATATTTATGAAAGTTTCGGTTTTAAGCATTTAGAGGGTGCTTTAGGAAACACCGGGCATTATTCGTGCGGTGTTTGGATGATAAAAGATTTATGAATAACGATTAACGAATGTAATTCTAAGTCGTTTCTCGGGAATGATTTTTCCCTTCGAGTTGTTTTTTCAGCTTGTGCATAACTACAATCTATCACGATAACAATCCATATTGCAGTAATCGGACAGCCTTAAAAATAAATAAAAATTTACAGTTATTTTATTTAAAAAAACTAGTCTTTATAAACTTTAAGGGCTTCTTTTAAAATATGGACCGCTTTAACCAAGCTTTCTTTATTGAGCACATACGCAATGCGAATTTGGTTTAAACCCAAACCGGGCGTGGAATAAAACCCGCCGGCAGGAGCAACCATAACCGTTTCGCCATTTACCTCAAAATCTTCTAAAAGCCATTGCGCAAAATGGTCGGTGTTTTTTATGGGCAATTCTACAATACAATAAAATGCCCCTTTTGGTTTTGCCACTTTAATGCCTTCAATTTTTTGCAGTTCATGTATCAACGTATTGCGTCGTTCAGCATACTCCGCAATCACATCGTCAAAATAACTTTGTGGCGTATCTAAAGCTGCTTCGCTCGCAATTTGTGCGTATGTGGGCGGACTTAAACGTGCTTGCGCAAACTTTAATACCGTTTTCATAACGGTTTTGTTTTTGGATACTAAACACCCCACCCGTGCACCACACATGCTGTAGCGTTTTGATACAGAATCAATTATAACCGCATGTTCGTCAATGCCATCAACCTGCATAATGGAATAATGGGTGTTTCCGTCGTACACAAATTCACGATAGACTTCATCGGCAATTAAAAACAAATCATGCTTGATGGCTATCGCCGCTAATTTTTTTATTTCAGCCTTAGAATATAAATAACCAGTGGGGTTTCCAGGGTTGCATATTAATATCGCCTTGGTTCTTGGAGTAATCAATTGTTCAAAAGCTTCAACAGAAGGTAAACCAAAATTGTTATCCATGGTACATACAGCAGGCACCACCGTAACCCCATTAGCTGTGGAAAAAGCGATGTAATTAGCGTAAAAAGGTTCGGAAATGATAACTTCATCACATGGGTCCATAATGCTGCTAAATAAAAAAAGCAGTGCTTCACTGGCACCAGTGGTTACAACAATATCTTTATAAGAAACCTTAATATCAAACCTATTATAATATGCCGCCAGTTTTTGTCTGTAGATATCAGAACCTTCCGATCTGGAATAAGACAGTATTTCCAAATCATTGTTTTTTACGGCATTTAAGGCCACTTCAGGTGTCTTTATGTCCGGTTGCCCAATGTTTAGATAGTAAATATATTTTCCGTCCTCAGCGGCTTTTTCAGCATAAGGAACTAATTTTCGAATAGGAGATTCAGGCATTGATAGCCCTTTTCTGGATATAGTTGGCATTATTAAAAATTATTAGGCGCAAAGTTGAGAAAATTATCTTAAAGTTTTAAAAAAAACATCACTAAGTACAGGACAAAAATTATAATAGTGTCTTCCAGAACGTTCCCGATAATTATTGGGACGAAAGGTTGTTTATATTGAAAAAAACAAGAAAAGGTCTGGGCAAACATATCAAAATCAAATCATTCATTTCTATCTTTGCGAACCTTTGTGTGTCTCAGTGTTACAGCTATTATGCGAAGTTGCTCAAAGTTTACACGAAATTACACCTAAAGATTTATTATTTGTAACCATTTTATTTTTAGATATACTTTATTTATTTGCCTTGAAGAAAAGGTTTCGTTCCGATAATTATCCTATCGTATGGGCACATGTTTATGGATCGTCCACCCTTGCATTGCGGCTTTGAAATGTTTCAGTCCTACCCATAGGGTTGTTATTATCCTTGGGTGTCTTTTGTTTTCATATCCTTTCCAACCACCCAGTCTAGCTATCGCCCAAACCTATCTTTTTAGATCTTTTTTCTTATAGAG
This sequence comes from Mariniflexile sp., assembly GCF_052728615.1. Lineage (NCBI taxonomy): Bacteria > Pseudomonadati > Bacteroidota > Flavobacteriia > Flavobacteriales > Flavobacteriaceae > Mariniflexile > Mariniflexile sp. The sequence goes on from NZ_JBFVFE010000004.1 coordinate 103,680, forward strand.
TCTTTTCTGATTTGGGTTGTAGATAACCAAAAGACACTTATAATTTTACCATACTGTAAAGTGAAGTTCAGTTACTATAAAAGTGGCAAATAACCGGCGCATGTCGGTACTAGGTTTTTTAAAAGAGCAAGATAAGGGCATTGTAAATAAAAGATCCTTTACAATACAAGATGATGATGCTTTTTATGGAACTGGAATTGTTTTAGATAAAAAAACCTAAGCGGTAAGCCTAGGTTTTTTGTTTAAAACATATTGAACTCATTTAAACTTTTTCAATTGGCCAAAAAGTTTAAACGAGTTGATTGTTTTTTTATTTTTGGACCATACTTTTTTCTTTCTTTTCAAGAACATTGGTACTGTTGGAGTCTATAACCTCTCCTTTAATTTTCAAAGCTACGGTTGGCGTATCGGCATTAGAAATAACGGTAATTGTTTTTCTAATTGGGCTTACTCTATTAGTATCGTATTTCACTTCAATCTGGCCCGTTTTTCCTGGTAAAATTGGGCCATCTGGTTTTTTAGGAATGGTGCACCCGCAGGTAGAAGTCACATTTGAAATTATCAGTGGGGCATCACCGGTGTTGGTGAATTCAAAAATACGCACACCATTGGAGCCTTTTTCAATCGTTCCATAGTCTATTGTATCCGATTTAAAATCGATTTTAGCTATTTTGTCTTGTGCATTTATGGATAAACTTATTAATCCAATAAATAAAATTGTAATTGTTTTCTTCATTTTTTTATTGATTTATTTTTTATTGACCTGGTTTTTGTTAACTTATATTTGCCTTTTTCAGCAATTGATAACGACCACAATTCGGTCATCATGATATGCCAAACATACTTATTTTTTCTGCAAAACGCAAAAATAATAGATGAAACGCATATTTATTAACACATAGATCTTTTTCAAAAGTACCTATTGATTTTCAGTATTGTGTTTAAAAATTGTTAAATTACTCTTAAGCATTTGTGTTATAGTTCAATCCGTTTGTTTTTATATTCTTATGTACCCTATTCAATTCGCATGGACCATCTTTTTAAATTGACATTTTAAGCCATGCCCATTTCACATAAAAAGAAATATAAGTACTTTAGCCCTTTATTATTCAAAAACTATTCCAAAGTATGCACATGCCGTCAAAATATGATGCCAACCAAGTAGAACGTAAATGGTACAACTACTGGATGAAACACAATTACTTTCATTCAGAGCCCGATGAAAGAGAGCCATATACCATTGTGATTCCGCCGCCAAACGTTACGGGCATACTTCATATGGGGCACATGTTGAACAATACCATTCAAGATGTATTGATACGTCGTGCCCGTTTACAAGGTAAAAATGCGTGTTGGGTACCTGGAACCGACCATGCTTCCATTGCTACCGAGGCCAAAGTAGTTGCGAAGCTTAAGCAGCAGGGCATAGACAAAAATAATTTAAACCGTGAGGAATTTTTAAAGCATGCTTGGGATTGGACGCACGAATATGGTGGTGTTATTTTAGAGCAACTTAAAAAACTGGGCTGTTCGTGTGATTGGGATCGGACGAAATTCACCATGGATGACGACATGAGTGAAGCCGTGATAAAAGTATTTGTCGATTTATTCAACAAAGGCCTGATATACCGCGGTTACCGTATGGTAAATTGGGATCCAGAAGCAAAAACCACACTTTCTGATGAAGAAGTGATTTATGAAGAACGCCAAGGAAATTTGTATTACTTGAAGTATAAGGTCCTCCCCCCAGCCCCCTCCGAAGGAGGGGGAGAAACTAACGGTTCCCTCTACTTTGGAGAGGGTCGGGGTGAGGATTTAATCATTGCCACCACTCGCCCGGAAACCATTTTTGGCGACACCGCTATTTGCATCAACCCGACCGATGAACGTTTTGCACATTTAAAAGGTAAAAAGGCGATGGTGCCCATTTGCAATCGCGTTATCCCTATTATTGAAGACGATTATGTGGATGTAGAATTTGGTACAGGCTGTTTAAAAGTAACGCCTGCCCACGATGAAAATGATAAGAATTTAGGCGATAAACACAACCTTGAGGTTATTGATATTTTTAATGAGGACGCCAGTTTAAACAGTTTCGGGTTGCATTATCAGGGCAAAGACCGATTTGTTGTTAGAAAGGAAATTATAAAAGAACTTGAAGATAAAGGTGTTTTGGTTAAAACCGAAAGCCATATCAATAAAGTAGGAACTTCCGAAAGAACCAAAGCCGTTATCGAACCTCGATTAAGTGATCAATGGTTTTTAAAAATGGAAGATTTAGTGAAGCCTGCCATTAAAGCGGTATTGGGCGAAGATTCTGAAATCAAATTATTCCCAAAAAAGTTTGAAAACACCTACCGCCATTGGATGGAAAACATTCGCGATTGGAATATTTCGCGCCAGTTGTTATGGGGGCAACAAATTCCAGCGTACTATTATGGTGATGGCAAAGAGGATTTTGTAGTTGCGGAAACAGAAGAGGATGCTTTAAAACTGGCTAAACAAAAAACCAACAACCAACAATTAACAATTAACGACTTGCGTCAAGATACCGATGCGTTAGACACTTGGTTCAGTTCATGGTTATGGCCTATGAGTGTATTTGATGGCATAAGAAAACCTGAAAACGCCGATATAAAATATTACTACCCAACCAACGATTTGGTTACAGGCCCCGATATTTTATTCTTTTGGGTGGCACGAATGATTATTGCAGGTTACGAGTATAAAGGTAAAAAACCTTTTAATAATGTGTATTTAACGGGATTGGTTCGCGATAAGCAACGCCGAAAAATGAGTAAATCTTTAGGAAACTCGCCCGATGCCTTAAAACTGATTGAGGAATACAGTGCCGACGGGGTTCGCGTTGGCTTGCTTTTAAGTAGCGCCGCAGGCAATGATTTGATGTTTGATGAGGCACTGTGCCAACAAGGAAAAGGCTTTGGAAACAAAATATGGAATGCCTACCGTTTGGTTGATGGTTGGGGAATTAATGCTGCTATTCCGCAACCAAACTCCAGTAAAATAGCTATTGAATGGTACGAATCGAAGTTCCAAAAAGCGTTAGTGGAGATTGAAGACCATTTTAGTAAATACCGTTTAAGCGATGCTTTAATGGCAATTTATAAATTAATTTACGATGATTTTTGTGGCTGGTTATTGGAAATGGTAAAACCTGCCTACCAACAACCTATGGATGCTGTTACCTATAAATCGGTTATTGCCATTTTTGAAGAAAACTTAAAAATTGTGCATCCGTTTATGCCGTTTTTAACCGAGGATATTTGGCATTACATTGCTGAAAGAACTCCAGAAGAAGCATTGATTATTTCTAAATGGCCAGTACCAAAATCTGTAAATGAAACGTTGATCAATGAATTTGAATTTGCTTCGGAAGTTATTTCTGGTATTAGAAACATTCGGAAAGAAAAGAACATCGCTTTTAAAGATGCTGTTGGGTTTTCGGTGATTAATAATGAAAAATCCGGCACCACGTTTGATGACATTATTATTAAGTTAGGTAATCTTGAACGTATCCATTATGTGAACGAAGCGGTTGAAGGCGCTTTGACTTTTAGGGTAAAATCGAATGAGTATTTTATTCCAATGGAAGGAAGCATTGATATTGATGCTGAAATTAAAAAACTGACCGAAGAATTAAACTATACAGAAGGCTTTTTAAAATCGGTGCAAAAGAAACTTTCAAACGAGCGTTTTGTGGCTGGTGCCCCCGAACAGGTTATTACCAACGAACGTAATAAGGAAGCGGATGCTTTGGCTAAAATTGAAACGTTAAAAGCGAGTTTAGCGAGTTTGAATTAAGGTTTTTTGAAGATTGGCTTTCTGTATTTATTATCAAGTTAAAGGTTAAAACCCTGCTCCCGATAGCTATCGGGATTCATTGCAGTTACTTTAGTTACTATAAATGTTTTAGCCACGTCCCGATGGCTACCGGGAACACAAATAATTATGTGTTTTTCCCCTATACTTTATCGGCTATTTCACGAAGCAGACTTTCAGTCTGCCAATATAAAACTATGGATTTCCCCTTGGCTAGCGCTCGTTTGCAACGAGTGCTGTGCCAGTTGTCTCGTCCTAAACAAATGTTTAGCTCTGCGTAAGCCCAAAGTTCCGCTTAACGGATTTAGTGAAGCCATAAATGGTTGTATTAACAAATTTTGTGAAGAAACGAATATAGATTATTTGTTAAATACATGATTTGAAAATGGCAGTAAATCGTCGAAAAAAATCTTTTTTAGTGCTATTCATCTGATTTTTTGTAATTTATATCGATAAAATAGTCTTGAAAATGGTGTTTTCTTAAACGAGGACTCTTTTTAAGTTTTGAAAGAAGAAAGATTTGAATCGATAGATTTAAAACTTATAAGGTAGTGTTGTTTCTGTTGATGTTCAGAACCAATTATTAATTATTTTTAGCTTTAAATAAATTGTAAAGGCAGCAGGAATCTTATTTTCTCTTTTTAGATATTCATAATTTGTGGGCTCTTTTATCAAATCTGGTTCCAAGGGAAAACTGATATTGCAACCCTAACTCCAAACCAAAACGAATATTATGAGTAGTTCCCTCTGGTTTTGTGTTGCCAGGAATCTTGGAATAATATGGAGTATTGTCTGCGGAGTTAATATCGTATTCATATCTTAAGTTTACGGCGTACAAAACTTTATCCGACACAAATCCTTTTAAACCTATGCCACCGATGATGCCATATAAAAAATCATTATGGTTTAAACCATTATAATTTGGATTAAACTCATTGTTTTCTGGATGTTCTGAAAATATAATCTCAGCATAAGTGGATGTAAATGTCCTTAGTTCATAGATGCCTTTTATAACTGTTTTGTAATATTTAAGGGAAGAAAATTGAAAACCTTGGCTAAAAGTTAAAAACAACTTTTCATTTAATGGGTAATAATATTGAAGGGTTATAGGGAATTTAACATATTCAAAATTCATATTTATTCTAATGTTGTCTGCACTATTATCTCCAAAATGATATTTTTCATTTTGTTTAGTATTTTCAATACCTGTTTTTATACCCCAATGGTCATTCCAGTTTTTTTCAATGGTTAACCCGTAACCAAAACCATTTGGAAAGTCTTGTTTGTCTCTTAGATAATTATATTCCGAATTCACTCTTTTAAAAAGAAACGGACTGGCGTTAATACCAACTTGCCAATCATTAAATTGTTGAGAATAACCGGTTAAGGAAATTATTGCTATTAACATTAAAATTATTTTTTTCATAGGTAGATATCTGTTGTTTTTTAACTGTTATATTTAATTATTGCGGGCAGGTGCAAGTTCGGGTCGCATATCATCATTAGTATTTACTATCAATTTTCGCTCACACTCATTTAGTAGATTAAGATTTTTTTTATTAAGTATGCTGTATTTAATTTTTCTAAAAACAGCATACTTAAAAATTTAATATTTTACAATTGTATGGGTTTCTATATGATTATCAAAGGTAATTGCTATATACATTGTGTTATACGAAAACATGTAAACATACACCATCGCAGATGACTTATTGTACATTTGAGTTGAAGATAATTCTTGCCCAAATATGGTATAAAGTTTTATAGTAATAGGGTTAGTTGTGGTAGGTACAATAGTAGGGTCGCGTAATGAAATATTGGCAGCATATCCACCTGAAGGGTTAGGTGCTACAATATAATATTTAGATGGTGGCGTTTGCGGTGGTGTTATAGTAGTTGTGCCATCATTCCAGACAAAGTAACGCCATGCCCCCCAACCGCAAGCATTTTTAACTCTACATTTAAATTGTATAGGGTTATCTGTGGGATTTGGTCCGTTAAGATAAATATTGCATTGCTTGCCAGCATGAGTGGCACTATTATATTGACCATTTTCCAGAAAGTAAAAATTACCGGAAATTTTTTCCCACTGCCAATCAGAATCCTGTGGCACATAACTGCCAACAGGTGCGGTTAAAGAAAATAATAAATAGTTATTATTTGCAACAACATTTAAATTGCAAGGCGCGCTATCTGTAAAACAGTTATAACCATACATGGTTGGCATAGGCGAACCAAAAATGATGTTTCTAGATATAGTTCTTGTTTCGTTGCAAGCATTAATTAAAGTTGCTGTCAATGAAACATTACCTTGTGCAACCTTTGTTAAAGAAGCTGAATTGCCATTGGTGTTAACTATTGTTGCTACATTACTATTACTAGAACTCCACGATAGAACGGAAAGTCCTGCTTCTAAACCTGAAACAGAATAATTACCACTACCACAAACAGTTTCACTTCCTGTAATATACGCTGAAGTGTTAAAAACGGTCCTGGTGGTTGTTTTGGAAGAATTTTTTGAATAATTAGAATCTGCTCCCAACCTTTTAACGGTACATGTAACATTATAGCTCCCAGATAATGGCGGAGTGACGGTTACTGATGTGCCAGTGTTTACCCCAACAATGGAAGCACCATTACTCGTTGTCCAAATTCTTTGATTACTATTTGTATTGTTTGAAAAGGAATAGGTTTGATTTGCTTGGACACAACTTGTTATAGTTGAAGGGCCTTCAATATTTGGAGCAACTATTCGTTCAACAGTCACGGGTTTCACTTTTGGTAAGTAACTAAAATAACCAATATGCTCACCAGTACTCTTTTTTATGTATATGCCACTTACTTTTACAGTAATATTATCATCACTAATGTAAGAACCATCTCCCCATTGTATTGGAACTGTTTTTGGATTTGAATTATTGAATGTGCCATCATAATAATAGCTACCATGGTTATCGGGACTGTTTATATAGCCTAAAACTAAATTGGTATCTCCATTAGTACCTGTACTCACTATCCATTCGGTAATTTGATAGGAATCTGCCTTTACACCTGCGCTATTTGTGGGGTAAACATGATTAAAAGTAAAAGTGTAATTGTAAGGAACGCCAACTTCGACGCTTGAAGGACCACTAATGGAAACCGATTGTTGTGCTGAAAATGGATTAGAAAAAAATAAACAGCACACTATGCAAGAAAAATATATGTTTTATTTTCATGATTTTAATATTATTGTTTGTTAAGATCAAATAGCTTGAAAATTTGCAATATTCTATTTACCTTAATGTCTATTGGCATAAAGTTCTAAAATGTTTATTGTATATAAATAAACTATACATTTTGTCTATATGTTCAGTCTATAAAAAAGGTCTATAAAGTCTATTTTTCTTTAGGGATAAATGTTTGGTCTATAAATTTAAATAAAGCTGTCTAAAAACTTTAATTAAACGCTATTACAATTATTATTTAGAGAGCAAATAAAAAAACTAGCGCTAGTTAAAAAGTACTCTTTCTATCCTCAACTTATTTTTTGCATAGACAAAACAAACAATACGTTTTTTAGACACATCAAAAATATAAAAAAGAAATAATAATGTAAGATTTTTTTTGTGAAAATAATTGTTATTTCTTCGAAAATACGAAAAGAGATTACGGGTTTACCGTAAGAGAAGTCTTTTTATTAAATGATTATAAAATTTCAATCCTAAAATCCTGGAACAAAACTAATTTTATCTTTTAATCTAATTCAACTAATCATTTCTTCCTAAAAACATTCGCAATCGATTTCCCTATTTCATCCAGCTTTTCTAAAGGTTCCAATAAGGAAGGATTATTAAATTCAATGGTTTCATTAATGGTGAGGTTTTTCATAATAGGACAGACCAAAATAAAATTATTCGATTTAAAATAACGGTTTAAGTAAATGGAAATGTTTTTTATATTTTTATGGTAAGAAGGCTCGTCTTTTTTGGTTAAAATAAAAATTAAATTGTCATCTAACTTAATATTGCTAGAAAGTGCTTTGGTATTGTTCCAACTATTAAAAGTGATAAAATCGGCATCAATAGGATGTTCTGTATGCACATTTTGAATGACTTTTATAGTTTGTTCGGTGCCATAAAAAATGAGTTTAGCACCAGTGTTGTAGGATATATTCCAAATATTCAGTAGCCAAAACGGGAAGCCAACTTCATTTTCTACGTTATTTGGCATAATAACAATGTGTCTTTTTATGGTAGCCATAGGCTGGGACGCTTTGTAGATAAAACTTGTGGCGTTGCATTTTGACAACACACCTTCGGTCAATTCACCTAAAAATGACTCGGAAATATCAGTTTTAACATGTAGGCCCAAAACCAAATCGGTCGCTTTTTTTTCTTTGGCAACATTTAAAATGCCATTCATGATATTCAAATCATAACGCAGCAATTTATTGAGTTTAATATCGGTAGAAGCCCCAATTTTTATGGCTTTATCAAGTAATTTTATGGCGCTGGTTTCTGCATTAACATCGGTAGTGTCGTTGTTTATAACGTGCAAAGCAAACAACGCATTTTTATTTTCCTTGGATTTTATAATGGTGCTCAAACTGATCAGTTCCTCAACCGTATCGGCATTGTTAATGGCAATGACAATCCTTTCTTCGTTCCCCACATTTTTTTTGTCTTTTGCCGTAGATTGAAACAACGAGAGGTTTCTGGCACCTTTTTGAACCACAAATGTTGAAATGGTACAGGTAATTAAAATCATGATAATGGTGCCGTTTAAAATGCTATCACCTAAAAGTCTAATGGGTTCGCCCGTGGCGGTTTCACCAATAATGATGTTGTAACCCACGGTTACGGTTGCCAAGGTAACGGCAGCATGGGCAATGCTCAAACCAAAAATGATATGGCGTTCATCTGCCGAAAATTTAAACGATTTTTGTGTTGCCAATGCCGCAAAAAACTTGGCTAAGGTTACGGCAATGGTCATAACCCCGGCCACCAAAATAGTTTCAAAATCCGTAAAAAAAACGCGGTAATCAATGAGCATGCCTACGCCAATAAGGAAAAAGGGAATAAAAATAGCGTTTCCAACAAATTCAATCCTGTTCATTAATGGGGATGCAGATGGTATGAGCCTATTAAACGCAAACCCAGAAAGCAGTGCGCCGATAATGGCTTCAATGCCTGCTACTTCGGCTAAAAAAGCGCCTAAAAATAGCATGGCCAGCACAAATATGTATTGCGAAATAGGGTCGTGGTTGCGTTTTAAAAACCATCTACCAATAATGGGGAAGCCATATAAAACAATAATTCCAAAAACGATTACGGATATGATGAGGTTAATCCAGAACTGGGCATCTACCGTGTCTTTGGTCATGCCTACAATAATGGCAAGTACCAAAAGTGCGAGGGTGTCGGTTATCATGGTACCACCCACCACGAGGTTTACTGCTCGGTTTTTTGTGATTCCGAATTTACCTAAAATGGGGTAGGCTATTAGGGTGTGCGAAGCGAACATACTGGCAAGCAACACCGAGGTCATTACAGAGAATTCCAGCACATATATACCAACTAAAATCCCAAAGACCATGGGAATAAGAAATGTGTACAACCCAAACAACAGACTTTTAAACTTGTTTTTTTTGAATTCGTTCATGTCTATTTCCAAACCTGCTAGAAACATGATGTAGAGTAAGCCTGCTGTACCAGAAAGAATAATGCTACTATCGCGCAGCAATAAATTAAAGCCGTTGGGACCAATAATTGCACCGGCAACAATAAGCCCAAGAATATGCGGGATTCTAAGTTTATTGAGAAGAATAGGGACCAATAGAATGATGATTAAAATAATAAGAAACTTTAATACCGGATTGATAAACGGAAGTGAAAAATCCAAAATGTTCAATAACAACATAGTCCTTATATTTTTCAACCAAATATATGAAATGCATTGTTTCGTTTGCTAAAATAAAAAAAGAAGCGTAGAGCAAATGTTTTTATGGATTCAAGAACCTTTGTGCAACTTCGTGTAAAATTTTGTGAACCTTTGTGGAACAACAATTACACAAAACACACCAAGCGAAAACCATATTAAATTAAGAGTCCATTATAAGAGGGATAAGACTATTTTTAAAAGTGTTTGCTGAGAGAAGGTTGAAATGGAAATGAAGTCTAAAAATGAACTCTTAAACTCACATTCGGAGTGATGCCTAAGGATTGATTTTCAATTTTGGTAATCTTTTCATCAACCAAGGAGTAATAGGTGTTTAAAATGTTCTTTTTGTTGAAAATATTCCAAACGGAAGCACCAATTGTGGCATGTGAACCTTCGGAAACATTAAAACGATACGTCGCAGAACAATCGGCTCGTAGGTAATCTTTTAAATTGGAACTATTGGGTTTGGAGTAGGTAATTTCATTGTTATCTGTATCGTCATTGGGGTTTGGAAGGGTAGTGGGCTTTCCGGAATGCCAATTTAAACCCATTGCGAATTTAAAATGGTTGTGGGTAAAAGTACCCGCAAAATCAACGACATGTTTTATGTCGGCATTATTTGGGAACGTTTCCCCATTGTTTAAAGCATCAAACGTGTAATTATTAATGCTGTACGCGTATGAAACCCAAGCACTAACAATATCGCTAAATTGCTTGTTCAACAAAAAGTCGATGCCCTTAATTTCATAACTTCCCATACTGTTAACAAATTGATATTGGTTTTGGAACCCTTGGCTTCGGGTAGTGATACCGTTTACTTTTTTAATGTAAGTTTCGGCACTTATCAATAATTTGTTTTTGTTGTAATGAACACCTACCGAAGCTTGTTTGCTTTTTAAAACGGGAATGTCTTTATTGTTGGAGAGGATCCATCGGCGTTTTTCAATGCCTAAAAAATCGTTTTGCAAATCGATGATTTGTGTGGTAGTCTGACTTTTAAATTCACCCAAAATCTCCATCCTAAAATCGTTTAAAAAGCGTTGGCTAAAACTTAATCTGGGCTCCGCAAAAAGCATATCGAATTTTTGAATGTAATTCAATCGCGCACCTAATTTTAAATTCGTTTTTGCGTTGCTGGACAATAAACCGGTTTTGGCATAAACAGCATGGCTTCGAATCACTTCTTTTATATAACTTCTAAAAGCCGGATTGTTAATATCCTCTAAATTGCTGATGCCAACTTCGGTAAATTGATACCCACCATTTATTTTTAGTTGATGGTTTGGGGCGTAATTAACATCCAGTTTTGCGGCACCATCATACACTTCGTTCTCTTGGATTAACCGCTGATTGTTGGTAATATCATAGTTGGTGGCATCCAAATCGTAATTCGAGACATACATTTGCGAGGTTGTTGAAAGCGATTCGCTCCAATCTCTCGTATAGGTTATTCCAGTTGCAAGATTTTGTTGGGACAGTTTGCTGTTAAAAGCCTCGTTTCGGTCGTTGACTGTGGATTGTTCGTCGTAATTTAATTGGTTATTGACGTTTAAAAAATGAATTCTAATCCTATCTTTTTTAGTGATATCGTACAGTAGTTTTACATTTACGTCATAAAAGTAAAACCGTTCGTTTTGCGAAATGGAGTTTCTGTTTTCGTTGGTTAAATCGGAATCCTGGAAAATACGTTTGAAATACTGGTTGTAAGTAGGGGTTAAGATCAAATCGGTTACCGAACGGCGCGACGACAGTTGTAACTCGGTTTTGTTTGATAACGGAATTTTAGCAAAACCATCGGCATTTATCAAATTAAAACCCAATCCCGCTTTAAATTCGTTGTCAATTTCATCGGGTAATTGCATATCGATAACGCTCGAAATACCATCACCATACTTGGCGCTCGTGCCATTTTTGTACACATGAATGCGTTTTGTAGTGTATGGGTTAAAGGCGGAAATCAATCCGAAAAAATGCCCGGATTGATACATTTTAATGCCATCCCAAAGCAGAAGGTTTTGGTCGTGCGTACCTCCGCGAACGTTAATATTGGACACCGTTTCGTCGGTACTTAAAATACCCGGAAGTGCTTGAATGGTCTGCAACACATCGGGTTCTATCAACCCGGGAAGAATACCAAACGTTTCAGGTTTGATGGTAATGGAGCCATCGTTGAGTTTTGTAATACCCGTAGTTAGGTAATTGCTAAGAATAACTTCTTCTAGTCGTTGTGTTATAAATGAATCGGTTTTGCGTTCAACATTTTTTTTTATGGCCACAAAACGTTGGTCTAACAGTTCGAAATCCAGTTGGGTCCCAATTTTTAGTAATTCCAGCGCTTCTTCCAACATTAAATCGGAATCAGGAAGTGTGCCTTCTTTATCTTTAATCGCATTATCTACATAAGAAAAACTAATGTTGTATCGGGCTTCAAGAATTTTTAAAATGGAAATAAGCGATTGCTTTTCTTTTTGAACGGTTTGCGCATGTAGATTGGCAATATTCAAAAAAAACAGTAAATAAAAAATAGAAAGGCATCCTTTTCTACTCACGCTTTAAGATGATGGTATGGTTTGTTTTACTATATGTTACGTGCAAAGGTAAAGTAATGGCCTTTAAAGCAACCTCTAGATTGTTGTGCGCAAAACTTCCTGTAAATAATTGGTTTGTGTCAATATCCAATAGTGTAATATTTACATGGTACTGTCTTTCAAATTCTGCTATAACTTCTTTATAAGGTATGCTTTTAAAAGTGCTTTCATTATTTAACCACGAAGGTGTTGGGCTGTTTTCTTTTTCTTTAGCAATTTGTTTCCCATCAATAATTAAAAAACTGTCGCCAGGTTTTAATTTTGTTTCTTGGGAATTGTAAGTAACGCCCACGACCCCTTCGTAGCAAATAACCTCAAAATAATGGTCCCGTTGTTTTACATTAAATTGAGTACCGTAAACCTTAACGGTTCCGGACCTTGTTATAACATGGAATGATGAACCTTTGGCAACTTTAAAAAAAGCTTCGCCTTCAAGGGTTACTTCGCGTTCGTTTTTCCATGAATTTTTATTGAATGCCAAAAGGGATTTCGCATTTAACGACACACTAGATGCATCAGGTAGTTCAATGGTTGTTTTTTGGGCAAACGCTGTTGTAACCGTAGTATCTATAGTAGTTGTATAATAGTACAAGCTAAAGGCTATGGCAAGTATAGCGGCTACACGCATAAATGGTTTTGCCCAATGTGTTGGTTGCTTTTTGGTGGTTTTTAAAACGTTTTTCAATTCACTGGAAGTATCGTAGCCATCAGCTTTAAATGCTTGCACGCTATCATTTAACTTAACCAAACCATCATAGTCCTCAAGCATTTTAAACGCTTCAAGTTCCCGATCATTTAGATCGTTGTCCAACCATTTCGATATTAATTCTTCTCTGTTCATCATTTCGATATTCAATTATATAACAGGTAACTTTTATTTTTTCCTACCATCTATTAAAAAAAATTCAAAGTTTAAGGTTTCAAGTTCAAAGTTCACTACAAACCTGAAACCTGGAACTTGGAATTTTGAACATTACAATTCCTTAATATCCTTCCGCAACTTTTCCAATGCGCCATAAATTCGTTTTTCAACGGCTTTGGTCGAAATGTCCAAAATTTCGGCAATTTCCTTAAAACGCTTGCCTTCAACCCGGTTCATCATAAAGGCTTCACGTTGTGCATAGGTTAAATTAGATAAAGCTTTTTGTAATTTATCCATATACTCGGTTTCCTGCATCAAAAATTCAGGGTTCTCGTTCGTGTACATTTTAGGTTTGGTTTTTTGGTGCTTTAAAACAACCTTTTGGTGCGCCACTTCATTCAGCATTAAATTATTGGCAGTGGTAAAAACAAAACTCTTTGCTTTATCGGGGGTTACTTTGGCGCAATTTTCCCATAACTTAATAAAGGCCTCCTGCACTTTATCTTTTGGGTTCAGCAAATCGCCATACCTATAATATAGGAAGTTGTGTAAATCTTTGGCATATTTGTTAAATATGGAAGAAAACAAATGCTCTTCGCAAATGTTTTCATGAAAAGGTCTATCCATTTAAATTGGTGATTGTGCCACTAAAGTAAGTTTTTTAAAACTTTGAAACTTTGAATTTTTGAATCTTTTTTTTAAAAGAGGGTAGGGATTTTTATAGTTATCCTGTTTTATATACAAAAAGCTATGTTTAACCCAAAAATCAAGAATCATGAAAACTAAAATGAGAACATTATTACTAATACCTTTTTTTGCCCTTTTATTGTTTACATCATGTCAAGATGAAGTAATTGATATTACACCACCTAACGAAACGGAAGCGCTTGTTGCTAACTCTGAGTTAACAAGTATGATAAGCGCCACGGCTAAAATGGACGGATCTGCCGATAACATTATTGACAAAGCCAGTTGTTTATCTGTTGCATTGCCTATAACTGTTAAGGTAAATGGCATTGAAATTATTATAGATTCTAAAGAAGACTATAAAACCATTGAAGCCATTTATAATAAATTTGAAGATGACGACGACCGTTTGGATATCATCTTCCCAATAAAAATCATGATGGCTGATCATGCTGAAATTGTTGTAAACTCTCGTCAAGAATTAGAGGCATTGATAAAAGAATGCCGAGGTGAAAACGAAGAAGATGACGATATAGAATGTATCGATTTTCAGTACCCTATCTCGTTTTCAGTGTACAACGCAAAATTTCAAGTTATTAGTGTTGTTAAAATTGAAAGCGATAGAGATCTGTACCATTTTATCAAGCGCGTCATCAATGCCGAAGTTTTTGCAAGCCTTAATTTTCCGGTAACCATGGTTTTGGCAGACGGATCTACCTTTGTTGTAAATAACAATAAAGAACTGGAACTCGCCATTAGGGAAGCAAAAAATACCTGTGATGAAGATGATAACAATGATTATCATGATGACGATTTCACAAAAGAACGTTTAGATAACTTGTTGAAAACCTGCCCTTGGGTGGTTAACGAATTCCAACGGAATGCTGCCAGTTTAACGGATTCTTACCGCGAGTACCTTATCACTTTTAAGGAAGATAATGTGGTTAAAGTTCGTACTAGATTAGGCGATATGCTAACCGGTACATGGGCAACACGCATTACCAACAGAGGTGCTTTAATAAAATTAGAGTTCGATACCCTGGTGGATTTTACCCTAGAATGGTTTGTTTACGATTTAGAACCTGGTAGAATTAAATTATACCAAGAAGGCGGAAATAAAATCATCTTAAAGAAAAACTGTGATGTTGTTATAGATATTACTAAAGAGCGTATTGAGAAATACCTGCAGGAATGTTATTGGAGAGTGGCGCGTTTAAGTGTTGCCGGAGCCGATAATGAAAAAGATTATATAGGCACACCATTAAAGTTTTTACCAAATAATGAGGTTAAAATTAGAATAAACGGCGAACTTGTGGCAGGTACTTACGAAATAGGGGTTAGAAATACAGGTTTCGTTTTAAAAATAACGCTCGATGGCAGGCCCGATTTAAAACTGGAATGGTTAATTACATTTTTGGAGCCAGGATTGATCAAGCTTGAAAGCGCCAGCAATAAAATGGTGTTGGAAAGACATTGTTTTAATGCCGATGACGACCTAAATTATGTTGAAAAGGTTCTTGTGGCAGGTATATGGCAAGTTGCAAAATACGACGATGGTTTGGTACATGCAGTCAATCCAACTGAAAACTTCCGGAATTTTAACATGGATTTCATGATAACAGGAAGAGTGAAGGTAACAAATGAAGTTGATCCAAACACCATGCCACCCAATCTCCTTATTGAGGGCTCATGGTTGGCTTACAGAAGCGAAGGTTTATACCTTGGATTAAATTTTAGAAATCAAGCACCGTTTAACGAGCTAAATTTTAGATGGAAAATAAAATCAATAACACCAGATAGAATAGAGTTAAAAGATTTAAGTGCTACAGGAAATGTAGAAAGAATATTAGTGCTTGAAAAGAAAAATTAATTAAAGAACTGGTTCAAAGAGAATTCCTCGAGGTCAATCCTCGAGGTTTCCATTGAAATTGCCATTCCCGTGAAATCGCAAGATTCATGGATTCATAATTTACGGGAATCTAAATAAAGATTTTCTTTATTCTGTTGTCGGTAAAAAGGAAACTTGCTTTTTTGGTTGGGTAGGTTAATTATCAACCTAGGTTTCCTTTATAAAGGTTGTGGAAGAAAAATTACTTTCCAGTTCATTTTTAACATCCCAAAAGTAAGGGTGCGCCAAGACAACGTAAAATATACAGACATTTTAGAAATTTCAACTAAATAATTTCTTTCACTGTTCTACCAAAATAAAAAAACCCCGACAAATTATAATTTGTTGGGGTTTTTTATGAGCTCATACTGTAAGATTCTCCACCAACCACTCTTTGCCTTTGCGCTTTAACATCTTTTAAGGTTTGATTGAAGGAAACACCCGATTCCAACTTTTTTCTTAAAAAACGCTTAAAAAACATCTGAAATGATTTTTACGACGTAAAAAGATTAAAGTTAACAATCAAAATCAAATTTATGAACATAATAGAACCCATTTCAAAGTTGCTGAAAAAGCAAAAAAGCATAACATTCCATTCCCTTCAACCTTATTTTAAAAATCTATATATATCATCCATTAAAACCGCCAACTTTTGGGGGATTTTAGTACTAACCTGTACTTTCCTTTTGATCATTGATGCCGTTTATTTAGGGTTTGTTTTACAAAAAGATTTCGAACAATTCCACATAGAGCGGTTGAGTTCCGCATGGGGACTTTCTCTTATAATATTTTCAGGCACGTTTTTTATTTTTAAAGGAAGTTTCTTCATTTATACGTTGTATCGCTTTTTTAAATACAAGTGCATCGCATCCGTAACCGATGATGAGCTTCCAACCTGTACCGTCATAGTACCAGCCTACAATGAAGGCAAACAAGTTTGGGACACATTGATGAGTTTAATAAAAAGCGATTATCCTGCAGAAAAACTGCAGTTATTGGCCATAGACGATGGTAGTCTAGATGACACTTGGGACTGGATGTTGGAAGCAAAAAAACGATTAGGCAATCGTTTGGAAATTTACAAACAGCCAAAAAACAAAGGAAAACGCCATGCGCTTTACAGAGGCTTTAACCAAGGTACCGGAGAAATTTTTGTGACTGTTGATAGTGATTCTATTGTAAAACCAGATACCTTGAGAAATTTAGTGAGCCCATTTATTACAAACAAAAACTGTGGTGCGGTGGCAGGAAACATTCGCGTACTGAACAAAGAAAAAGCCTTATTGCCAAAAATGCTTGATGTTAGCTTTGTTTTAAGCTTTGAATTTGTGCGCTCTGCGGAAAGTAGTTTGAATTCCGTTTTGTGCACACCTGGAGCTTTAGCTGCCTACCGTAGCAAGGCCGTATTTGCTTGCCTCCCTGACTGGATAAACCAAACGTTTATGGGGCAACCCTCGGACATAGGTGAAGATAGGGCCATGACAAACATGATCTTGAAACAAGGTTACCATGTATTGTTCCAAAGAAATGCTTACGCCTATACCAACGTTCCTGAAAAATACCGTGGACTGTACAAAATGTTCATTAGATGGGGACGAAGCAATGTGCGCGAAAACATTGAAATGTCAAAATATGTTTTCAAAAATTTCAGAAAAGGCTCTAAAACAGGCACGCGTTTGCTGTTTTTAAGCCAGTCGGCAGAAATAATCATGACCTATCCCTTTTTGATAGCCATGCTGTTTTTTGTATTCAACCATCCTTTATTATTTGTGAGCTCCACATTTTTAAGTATCATGATATTATCCACCTTCTCCATGATTTTTTACGCAAACAGATATGAGATCAAAGAGTCCTTTTGGGCCTATACGTATAGTATTTTATACACTTTTGGGCTGTTTTGGATTACGCCTTACGCCATTGTAACCGCCAATAGAAGAGGCTGGTTAACACGTGGTTTGGCAGAGAAGAGATGATTTTTTTTTTAAAACACTAAGTTCAAATAGCAAAAACCGCTTCAAATTTTGAAACGGTTTTTTTATATACGTTTTTAAATAAAGAAGTGGTTTAAACTTTTAAATGACTGGGATCTATTCCTCTATTTGGAGGGCCAAGAGGTAAGTTTAAATAAATTTTTTTGCTAAAGATTCTAAAAATTTAAAGCATCAACTAAAGGTATTCCCCTCCTTGGAGGGGCTTAGGGGTAGGTTTTTTATTCTTTCAATTCAATCAAAGCGCACTTTTTCCTTACGAGGCAACCCACCCCTAACCCCTCCCAAGAGGGGGGAAGTAACGTATGGTATTTAATTTTAAGTAATTTATCATATTCTACACAAGTAAAGATTCAAATTCGGTTTTAAAACGTGCAGCACTTGTGTTTTGTTAAACAATGTATAATATGCAATTTGTAAGCGGTTTCTTTACATTTTTCCGGTTTATAAATTGGAAAAAGTTTAATATAGTAAATAGCTTATGTAACTTGAAAGGATTTACAGCAGTTAAAAAGTAGTTCAGAGGATGTGATAAAAAAATTATCTTTACAGGGCAACAGTAACTTTACAGGACAGCAGTAATAAAAAAACGAACCATAGCCTGACCTATTTATGATGTATGTGTTTGTATGCGTATATAACCCTTAAACCTTCACATAAAACCCAAAACGTTAAATGCTGGTAAAAATTTGTTTTTTCCGCTCACTTTCATTACATTATGGGTTATGATTTACGAAGACAAAGAAAAATACTCAGACATTTTAGAAAATTCCATTACCTATTTGGAAAACCACGGTTTCGAGAATATCAAAGCCGATATGGAGGGTTACGAAACCCCGAAATCGTATGCAAAAGTAGGAAGCGATATTAGCATTACTCCAGATATTGTTGCGGAAAAGGAAGGCAGAAAGCATTATTTTGATTTAAGTTTGAAATCTGAAAAGCCTAAGTTGTTAAAATCCAAATGGTTGTTTCTTAATACCTTAAGCAAGTTAAAATCATCCAGATTCAGGCTCATTACAGCTCGTGGGCATTATGCCTTTTCGCAAGATATGATGGAAGCCATCAATCTTAACAATAAAACGCTCATAAAGATTTGAGACTGATTTTTCCGCACTACACACTGCATTAGGGATAGTAGTGGAAAGCTTTTGGCGAGCGGACGCTTCGAGCCAAAACTTGTAACGGATAGCCCGACTTTTTGTATATCCATAAGTTTGTGGAACTACGGGAATTATGAATACAAAAAGTAATGCCATTAAGATACTTCTTGAACTGGTTTAAACTTTTTTCAATTGGCTTCAAAATGATATTTTTCACTCACTTTTTGTCTTTTTATAACTCCGTAACAATGCTATGCAGTTCAAAAAAACCTTCAATTGAGCAAAAAACCTCTTTCCGATAGCTATCGGGATTTCGCTTCAACCAAAAAAGTTTAAACCAGTTCATTGGTAAAAACGCACATTTATAGTGGCTTATGTTGATTATTGTGCCCTAAAAATAAAATGCAAAAATTAAATTGAAACTTTTTGTAACAAAATGCGTTATTTGAACGTATAACCACTGAATAACAAAATTCATTTTTAAACTTAGAGGAGAACTTTAGATGAGACAACTTAAAATTACGAAGCAGGTTACCAACAGAGAAACGGCTTCGTTAGACAAATATCTTCAAGAAATTGGAAAAGTTGACTTAATTACCGCAGACGAAGAAGTAGAATTAGCACAACGTATCAAGGCTGGCGACCAAGCGGCTTTAGAAAAATTGACCAAAGCTAATTTACGTTTCGTGGTATCGGTAGCTAAGCAATACCAAAACCAAGGTTTAACATTGCCCGATTTAATTAATGAAGGTAATTTAGGCTTGATCAAAGCGGCACAACGTTTTGATGAAACACGTGGTTTTAAATTTATATCGTACGCTGTTTGGTGGATTCGTCAATCGATTCTGCAGGCATTGGCTGAACAATCGCGTATTGTACGTTTACCGTTGAACAAAATTGGTTCTATCAATAAAATCAATAAAACATTTGCGTTTTTAGAGCAAAGCCATGAGCGCCCGCCAAGTGCTGAGGAAATTGCAAAAGAATTGGACATGACGATTAACGATGTTAAGGAGTCCATGAAAAACTCGGGTCGCCACGTAAGCATGGATGCGCCTTTAGTTGAAGGGGAAGATTCCAACTTATACGATGTATTGAACAGTGGCGAATCGCCAAACCCAGATAGAGAGTTATTGCACGAATCGTTGCGCACCGAAATTGAGCGTGCTTTGGAAACGTTGACGCCTCGTGAAGCAGACGTAATCCGTTTATACTTTGGTTTAGGAAACCAACACCCCATGACCTTGGAAGAAATTGGAGAAACCTTCGATTTAACCCGTGAGCGTGTTCGCCAAATTAAAGAAAAAGCCATTAGAAGATTAAAACACACTTCTAGAAGCAAAATATTAAAAACATATTTAGGTTAGTAAACCATTTACGACCAAATTACAGTAACAAACAGTTACACATAACTGTTCGTTTTTTGATTGATGAAAGAACCCCCGGCTGATTACCGGGGGTTCACTTTTTAAGCCCATCTTCCGTCTTCCCGAAGGGAAGAAACTTTCATAAAAAATAAACATACTTTTTAAGGAGAGGGACTTTCAATACTAACTAAATATTCTTTTAAGGAGGGGGACTTAAAAAAGACTTTTCTATATTTGCAACACTTAAAACACCACATACATTATGAGTTCTAAACTAATTGCGCCTTCATTGCTTGCCGCCGACTTTGGAAACCTTCAACGCGATATAGAAATGGTAAATAAAAGTGATGCCGATTGGTTTCATATTGACATCATGGACGGTGTGTTTGTCCCAAATATTTCTTATGGCATGCCCGTTTTAAAAACTATTGCAAAACATGCAAAAAAAACAATAGACGTGCATTTAATGATTGTTGACCCTGACCGATATATAAAAACCTTTGCCGATTTGGGAAGTGATGTTTTAACGGTTCATTATGAGGCTAGTACACATTTGCACAGAACATTGCAAGCCATTAAAGCAGAAGGCATGAAAGCAGGTGTGGCATTGAATCCGCATACAAACGTCATTCTTTTGGAAGATACGATTATGGACATTGATTTAGTGCTTATTATGAGCGTAAACCCTGGGTTTGGGGGTCAAAGTTTTATTGAGAACACCTATGCTAAGATAAAACAGCTTAAAGAATTAATAATACGCAAAGGTGCTTCAACCATTATAGAAATAGATGGTGGTGTAACTACTGCCAACATAAAAGCGCTTGCTGATACTGGTGCCGATGCTTTTGTTGCTGGCAGTTTTGTTTTTAAAAGCAGTAACCAACTTAAAGCCATCAAAGATTTAAAAGCTGTTGCAAATTCTTAAACAGGCCCTTAAAGTTGCTTGACAAAATAGTTCAATAAATCCCTGCTTGTAACAATTCCCACCAAAACACCTTCATCTGCAACAGGTAATGCATGGAACTCTCTTTTTGCTAAAATAGTGGCCGCTTGCTTTAGCTTAAGGGAGAGGAATCGCTATCTGAATGAACGATCTAAAGAACGGAAAGCAAAGTGTTGAACCTGTATTTGATCTAATTACTAGAGTAAAAATAAAATACTACTAATTTTAATTCTACGTTGATTTTTCCTTAATTGAAAAATTAGGTGCTATTAATTGAATTTGTTTAAGAATTTTATTTGCTTCCACCCTTTTTCCATTAGAAAACAATTGTAAATATTGGAAATACAACAGTCCAACTTCTGCATATTTAATTTCGTATGATGGTAAATTAGAAAGATAAGGGTCTTTGTTCGCAGGAAGGTTTGTTGCCAATGTAGTAAATAATTTTTCCAATTCCTGCTTAACAATATAGGTTTCATTACCTGCATTGGCTTGTTGTGATAAAATGGGTGATCTAAATTCCACAGTACGTAAATTATCGTTATTTATTCCAATTTCTGAAAGCTTATCTTTAATTGCTTTTAAGTTTCCCAGATAAAATAGGGCAGCCATGTGGCTGGCTTTGGTATTGGATTTGTTGTCTTGGATTTCAACAATATTTGAAATATTTTTTTCAAGTACGTCCTGTCTTAATCGTGATTCCGCTTCTTGACCAACAAGGGCAATGCTTGCTTTTATGTTTGAAAAATCTGCACGCCATAACGTTACTTCAGGAAATACTGTGGCAAATGTTTTAGTGATAATTTCAAAACTTTCAGGCGTTAGTTGGTACAATGGGAGCCATTGTGCAAACAAACCGCCTTTTTTAAGATGCTTTTTTGCCTGCTTAAAATGTTCAACAGTATAAAGACTTCCTGTCCCGGCATGCCAAGGCGTAAAAAGATCTCCTACGATAATATCAAAGTTTTCGGTAGAGCCAAGTAAAAAATTACGGGCATCATCTGCAATAATCTCGACCCGCTTATCATTGAAAAGATTGTTAACCCAAGGAGAAAAATATTGTTTTGCGGCCGGAATGACGTTAGAAACCAATTCGACAACTACAACACGTTCTACATCATGGCTTAAGGATGCACCAGCAGTAATCCCAGTGCCCATTCCTAAAAATAAAGCCTTTTTTGGTTTTGGATGAATTAACAGGGGAATATGACCTTGCATTTGTTCAACTAGGATAGAACGGGAATCCCCAAGCACATAAAAATTATCCAATCTCATCTGAATATTTTTGTCAGATTCTACTATTGAAACAACGCCATCACTGGATTGCCACGTTTTTAAAATCTTTTCACCTTTTTCTAAAAGTACTATTGGTGGATTTGCCAGAGAGACAACTCCAATAATCCCTATTATAGGTATCCACAACCATTTTTTTATGGTTTTATTATTAAAATTAAATGAAATAAATAGAGCTAAACATCCATATAAAACAGCAATAACTTTAATAGTTGTCCAAATCCCAATGGCATCGAGCAAAATAAATCCAACAATAATTGGACCAATCGTACTACCAATTGAGTTAAATAAAACCAATTTACCCACAAATTTTCCAGGAGCTTGGTTTAAAAAAGGAGACGTTTTTAGCAAAAAGGGGAAAACAGCACCAAAAATTACCGTTGGAAAAAATACAACCAAAAAACTTAACTTAAATACAGCACTAAGGTATGCAAGCCAAGATGCACTTGGAGCTAAATAGCCTAACCCATTAGTTAAAGTGTTAAATACATAAGGCGATAACCCAACACTTATGGCACCTAATAATAGAAGGATTAACAGGACATATTTCGTGTTACTGGATATTTTTACTAAAATATGGGAAAGAAGTCCACCAATTCCTAAAGCAAAAAGAAAAACGACTAAAATTGCTGAAAATGAATAGATGGAATTTTGTAAAACCTGTGCAAACATCTTTGTCCAAATGGTTTCGGCTGATATAGCCAATAAACCAGAGGAAAATGCTAATATATTTAACTCAAAATAATTAATGTCATCTAACTTATTTATAATTTTAGAAACTTTATTGGCCTTTTTAACTACTGGTGTTTCTTTATTGGTCACAAATAGCCTATCTATTAAGATTGCCATAAAACCAATACTTGCCACTAATACTATGGTAAAATAATAGGTGGTATCCACACCATATTTTGATAGAAGAAAAAACCCAGCCAATAAAGCTCCAATGGAAGCACCTAAGGTGTTTACCGCATATAATATAGTCCCTCTATTTGCAAGTTGACGTTTCTCCTTTCCAATAAATTGAGCTAAAACAGGAAAAGTTCCTCCCATAAGCACCGTTGGAAAAAGAAGTAATACAATACTAAAAGTGAACTTTAATATGGTAAGTAAACTTTGTTTACCATGTGTAAGTGTCACTAAAGAAGCATAGTGTGTTTCATAGAATTCAATTCCCGGGATTAAAAGTAAAGCTGTTAAGGCGATTCCAATCTCTATTAATCCGTAAGCAGAAAGTGGACGCTTAAATTTGGCTGAAGCATTCCCTAAAAACCATCCACCAATTGCCAGTCCAAGAAAAAAGGCAGCTAATGTACCTGCTGTTGCATAGGCTGCATTTCCAAAGATTAATCCTAAACGATACATCCACACCACCTGTAGTATGAGTCCTGCAGTACCAGATAAAAAAAATAATAGCAATAAAACAGAAAAATACTTTGAACTTATATTGTTAAATGCTTTAATAATGGTTTTAGTCATAGGTAAATAATTGGTATGCCAAATTTAACATAAATATTTCTAGTTTCTGAATGAACCCATCAATAAAAAAAGAGGTTATTTCAACCTCTTTTTAATTCAAAATAATTATAAAACAGCCCTTTTTCTTAGTCTAAACATCCTACATAATTAGGATTATTAGCCTCAGATTGAGGAACTGGAAACTTAAGATTGGAATCATAACTACCACCTTTGAAATAAGAGCCCCAAGGGAACACATCAGAGGCTTGCATGCCATAAACATCTACAAGACGTCTTAAATCGCCTTGGCGATGTCCTGTACTATACAACCAAAAAGCTCTTTCAGACATGTGTGCTAACATAAGTGCATCACCTGTTAACGCAGAAAAATCTAAAGCAGGAAGGCCCATAGTTGCTCTAAGAGCATTATGAATAGTATGAGTCCCAACTCCACTATCCGAATCTGCTTGAGCCTCAGCCTCAATTAAACGGGCTTCAATTCCTGAAGCCAAGACAACAGATGCATTTTCATCCGTATATTTCAATTGATTATAATATAAAGTAATACCATCTTGTCCAATTTCAGTTCCGCCATCCCATGGTGTACGAGGATCATTCGCTGAACGGTACATTAAACCATTACCTCCTTTGCCATCAGCTATTGAAAACTCACGTCTCACTGTACTCATGGTAAAGATGCCATTTTCTTGTCTGAAACTGTTATCCGAATGCTCTATGTTGTAAACAAAATCTGTTGCTATAGTAGCGACTTCATTTGCAGCAGCACTAATTTGCCCCAAACCTAGCAATGCACGAGCTTTTCCTACACGAGCTAGACTAACTAAATCAGTATTACCGTTACTACTTGCCGATGCCTGTTCAAACCAAGTAATAGCCGCATTAAACATTTGGTCTTGTGATAATGGCTCTCCATAAATGATAGCGCCCCCATCGGATGGTACTTTGCTAAAAGGCACACCGCCACAAAAGGTTTCAGCAAACATAATATAAGCATAGCCTACAATACTTTGCATTTCACTTTCAACTTCCGGGACTCCTCCAAAGCCTTGGGCTAACTCTATAGCAGCTTCAGCCCCAGCACGTGCTCGATGCATATTTGAGAAAATTCTATCCATATCACTATTGGTGTTTTGAAGAATTCTGGTATCGGCTTCTCTTCTGGTTGGAAAAGTACCAGAATAAGAGTACTCATCGGCCATTAAGCCACTCATTGATATCAAACCAGTTGTGGCACCATGTCCAGCAGAAGAGCCACTCATTGCTACAGCAAAATCGCTTAAAGAACCAGCTTTAAGAGTTTGTATTCCTGGCTCACTGTTTAATGATTCAGGAGTTACAATATCTGGATCGGTGACATCCACTATGCTATCACATGATACTGTTCCAAGCGCAAGAAGTAGTGAAAGGCTAACTAAAAATAGCCCTAAACTTCCAGTTATATTTATTTTTTTTATTAATTTTTTCATAATTCGAGTATATCTTTATTATTTATTAAATAATTTAGTTATTAAAATGAGAGATTTAAACGAACCTTCCATGAACGCGTTGGTGGCTGGCTAAGAAATTCCTCAGTTGCGAAATTTGATTGTCCAGTTGAACTTATTTCAGGGTCTAGTCCAGAGTAATCGGTCCATATACCTAAATTCTGACCAGATAAAGTAAGACTCACTCGTGAAAATCCAATATTACTAACAAATTTTTGTGGAGCATTGTAAGTAAGCGATATTTCTCTTAACCTCCAAAACGATGCATCTTCAATGTACCCAGCATTGGTACCAAGAAATTTAGAGGCTACCGCTCTTGCTTGTCCAGCCAGAGATGCATTAGGATCATTTAATTCTTGAGTATTACTATTGCCATTTCTCCATGCTCCAGTATTGTTGTAAAGTTTTTGGCCTCCTTTATAATTCAATAATCCCCTAAAAACCAAGGCATTATTAAATAATCCTACAGTTGGAGAAAATGTAATATCAGTAGTAGCAAATGGCGTTCCTAAATAAGCAGTTTCTCCTATTTGAACTTCATTTTGGCCTATAAAACCATCTCCATTAGCATCATTATATGTATATTTTTCATCCCAGTAACCGCCTAAAGGATAACCCTCTACATGTCTTTGAACACCATTAAAAATTACAGGTTGAATTCCTTCTCCTAATTTTTTAAGTTCAGTATCAATAAATGATGCTACTATACCTAGGTCGAAATAGAATTTTTCAGTTTCTACGATGCTTGTATTTAAAGTGATTTCAAGACCTGAATTTTTAACCGAACCTATATTTTCAAAACGACCAGCACCAACTCCCAGTGAAGGAGCTAATTGTCTAAAAATCAATGCGTCTTCTGTTTGTTTGTTAAAGTAAGTTATATCAAGACCTATTCTATCAGAGAATAATTTTACATCTGCACCAAATTCCAATTCTGTTGACCGTTCTGGTTTAAGTTCAGCATTTCCTACACCACCAATGGTAACACCTGTAACACTAACACCATCTACAGTTGCAGCAACTGGATTAAAAAAGCGCAATGCATCATTTGTACCAGGTTGTACACCGGAAGCACCCCATGCGCTTCTTAATCTTAATGAATTGATCCAGCTTTTATCATTTGGATTAAAGAAATCTTCATTTGATATTAACCAAGAAGCACTTAATTTAGGATAATAAACTGATTTGAAAGAAGAACCAAATGAACTTCCTCTATCTGTACGTACGGCTCCAGTTAAAAAGAGTTTATCATTAAACCCAACTTGTTCTTCTATAAATGCACCCATGGTACGCTGTTCTGTAGTTTCTTCATTACTTAGGGTAACAGCTGCACCAGCAATAGAGTTACTACCGGCTACCAATTGCAGCCCTGTTGTAAAAGTACCTTGCGTTAGTTTTTGCAAATATTGAAGCCCTATAGATGAACGTGATGTTATGTTTTCAGAAAAATTTGTACTATAAGAACCCACGGCATCCAATGTATAAACAAAGTCGTTAAACCTGTTTGAGAAACGGGCACCTTTGTCATAGTTTAGAAATGCTGGTGCTTTTCCGGTAGGAAAAAATTGAGAATCCCATCGCGATGTAAAATCAAGGCCTCCAAATACACGAACATTTATTTTTTCAGATGGTTTCCAAATGGTTTCCAATCCGTTGGTAAAACGATTTATCAATTGTCTTGTATCAATGGTAAAGAGTTCTGCGGGCGTAAATTCACCCCAACCATTATTGACATCAATTGAAGATGTACCACTAAGGCCTTGACTCATTAAACCAAGTTCAAAATTATCGTTCAGCGGTAATTCCAAATTACTATTTGTATAACTGGTAGTTAAACTCATCTTTAATTTATCAGTGATCTGTGCTCCAAAATTTCCCCTGAAATTAGTTTTTTTAATATTACTTACCGGTAAAACTCCTTCATTGTCGCTCATGCTTCCAGATAGGAAATATGTAAGTGTTTCGCTCCCACCTGATACACTTAAACCAGCACCAACCGATTGGCCGGTACGGAAAGGTGATGTACGGGGATCGTTAAGCGGTTGAAAAGAGTTGACTACACTGGGCACAAATGTTCCATCTGCAGCTTCAAAATTAAAGCCAGGGTTTCCAGAAGCATCATATGCCTGATAGTTTTTAGGGTAGGTAACGACATCTTCTACGAAACCAGTTTCCATAAATGCAGACCATCTTGGGTCACCAGCCCTACCTTTTTTTGTTGTGATTAAAATTACACCATTTGCAGCAATGGAACCGTAAAGTGTTGCGGCTGATGGCCCTTTTACAACTTCTATGGACTC